>JANPAS010000021.1:0-9855 GCA_031430035.1 Comamonadaceae bacterium
CAACTCATGAACTAGACGAGCTTGCGCCTCAATACGAACGCGATGATGGTCCATTAACAGCAAAGCAACTCAATGAAATCAAAGCTCGCGCTGCTCCTGAGCTGGCAAGACTCAGAACGCTTCATCCCAATAAACCGCGTAGCGTTAGCTCTTCACTTTTCCCTGTTTAGGGCTGCTGCATCCGTCGATGATGGCAACGGCGCAGGCGGCACATTCAGGCGTCTAGCCGTGCTTGCCAGCCGTCCAGCCCTGAGCGCCCACAGCGCGGGTGGCAACCTCGGTCGGGACAGCTTCTAGCAGCGTAGCCATCGTGTCATTCCAGCGGTTTAAAAACGCAAACATGGCAATCACGCCCAAAATCTCCACAATCTCGTCGTCACTCCAGTGCTGCTGAAGCTCTTTGAACTGCTCATCCGTCACCGCATTGGGCTGTGCCGATGCAGCCAGTGCGAAGTCCAGCGCCAATCGCTCTTTGGCGCTGTACAGCGCGCTGGTGGCGTAATCCCAAATGGCGGCTTGTTTTTCGGCGCTCACGCCAAAGTTTTGCGCGCCAAGTAGCGTGTGCGCTTGGCAATACAAGCAGCCCGAGACCTTGCTGACAACGTGGCCAATCAAGCGCCTAAACCCTAAATCGACATCCCCAGCGGGATCCATCACAGCAGCGTTCATCGTCGCCAAAGCCATAGCCAGCTTGGGCTTGCGCTGCATGGTGAGCACGCTATTTGGCGTAAAACCCAGCGTCCCTAAAAAGAAATCAAAATGCGCCTTTAGCTCAGGCGTGTGCTCGGGTGGCAAAGGTTCAAGGCGCGGCATGGTGAATCTCCTATTTTTTAACAGTCGCTTTGAATTGCACGTTTGGCAACGCTTTCATTCCTGCGTCTTGTGTCAACAGATTCGCACTATGCGTTTGCGCGGTTTGCCAAATCATGGCGTCGCCCATCGACAGGCTGTATGTGGCTGAGGCTTTGGCGGCTAAAAATAATTGATCTTCGGTTAGATGGACAACGCGTGCCTTGCGCATCATCTCTAGCGCCTCCAGTGCCGCGTCTTCTCCCCGAGTGGTGAGTAGCCGTCGCCCCACTTCGTACAAACAAAGTGCGGGCACGATCAGCGTGGGCGTGTGTAGCAGCGCTTCTTCAAAAAAGGAAGCATTGGGGTCGTCTGCAAAGTACTCTAGCCAACCGCAGCTATCGACCACATTAAATTTGAGGGGCGCATTTTTCATACGCGATCAGCATCGCGCACGATTTTTGTGTCCAGTCCAGGCCAGCGCCCACGCATAGAAGCCATGGTTTTTTCTGGCTCAAACGTGACACGTCCTTTGTGAAGGCTGACCTGCATCCGCTGACCTGAAATCAAATTTAAAGCTTCGCGAATTTGCTTTGGAATAACGACTTGAAATTTGGGTGAAAGTGCTACGGTAGTCATAGTTTTACCATTATAAAAGTTTTACGATTTTATATCGTAGCACGAAATTTCAGAGGTAGGTCGATCATCACTAAGAGAGACCACGGCCAACAGCGCAGCGGCTATCTAGGTGATGAGGGTGTCGGCTGGAAACATAAGGATTTGCCAAAAGTCCCTTTATGAAAAATAGGCTTGTACATCACTCACCGAAGTGATGCCACTGATCTTCTGATAATTCTTGCAAGAACGCGTAAACATTGGCAAGGCAATCATGACTCGCGGCCCATTCAATATGCTCATGAAAACGCAGCATCTTAGAAAGTGCTGGTGTATCCCACCAAGCTCCAAGAATGAGTGGAAACGATGGCTCCCAACCAGCACCCTTCCGCTGTTTCTGAGGCAGCATTTCATACAATTGCTGCCATCGTTGCGGCTGCGGACAAATCCGACTATTTTGTTTAGCCTCTGCTAAAACTTCTTCAAGAGTAATCATTGTTTTCCTCGAAGTACTTAAACATCGTATCCACTATACCCGAGCGAAAACCAAACCACGTTAAAATCACTCATCCCAAGGAGCGTTGCAGCAGCTATCAACAGTTGTTAGGCTTGGGAAGTCATCCACAGCAACCACGCTCACCTTTTGAAGATACAAGGTGAGGAATGTCTAAACCACAACCCATGAAACTGTCAGGTCTTGAGCCATTTAGCGTTGGCGAGGGCTCGCTGTTTGTCAACATTGGCGAGCGCACGAACGTGACGGGCTCTAAGGCTTTTGCGCGCATGATTTTGAATGGCGAGTTTGAGGCTGCGCTCTCCGTGGCGCGTCAGCAGGTGGAGAACGGCGCGCAGGTGATTGACATCAACATGGACGAGGCGATGCTGGACAGCCAAGCCGCGATGGTGCGGTTTTTGAATCTGATTGCCTCTGAACCCGATATTTCGCGCGTGCCGATCATGATTGACTCGTCTAAATGGAGCGTGATTGAAGCGGGTCTGCGCTGCGTGCAGGGCAAGGGCATTGTGAACTCAATCAGCATGAAGGAAGGCGAAGCGCAGTTTTTGCACCAAGCCAAGCTCTTACGCCGCTACGGCGCGGCGGCTGTGGTGATGGCGTTTGACGAGAAGGGGCAAGCCGACACTTACGAGCGCAAGATTGAAATTTGCGAGCGGGCGTATCGCCTGCTTGTTGATACGGTGGACTTTCCACCCGAAGACATTATTTTTGACCCCAATATTTTTGCCATTGCCACGGGCATTGAAGAGCACAACAACTACGCGGTGGATTTCATCAACGCGACGCGCTGGATTAAAGAGAACTTGCCAGGCGCCAAGGTAAGCGGTGGCGTGTCGAATGTGAGCTTTTCGTTCCGCGGCAACGACCCTGTGCGCGAGGCGATTCATACCGTGTTTTTGTACCACGCCATCAAGGCGGGTATGGACATGGGCATTGTGAACGCCGGCATGGTGGGCGTGTACGACGATCTAGAGCCTGTGCTGCGCGAACGCGTGGAAGATGTAGTTTTGAATCGACGCGACGATGCTGGTGAGCGCCTTGTGGAAATTGCCGATACAGCAAAAAGCGATTCAAAAGACGAATCGCAAAGGCTGGCTTGGCGCGGCACGGTGGACGCCCCCGTCTCAGTCGCAGCAAGGCTCTCGCACGCATTGGTGCACGGCATCACGGACTTTATTACAGAGGACACCGAAGAGGTGTACCGCGAGATTCTGGCAAAAGGTGGCCGTCCGCTGCACGTAATTGAAGGCCCGCTGATGGACGGCATGAACGTAGTGGGTGACCTCTTTGGCCAAGGCAAGATGTTTTTGCCGCAGGTGGTCAAATCCGCCCGCGTGATGAAGCAAGCCGTGGCGCATTTGCTGCCCTACATCGAGGCTGAAAAATTACTGGACGAAGCCGCAGGTCGCGACGTGCGTACCAAAGGAAAAATCGTCATTGCCACCGTCAAGGGCGATGTGCACGACATTGGCAAAAACATTGTGACCGTGGTGCTGCAATGCAATAACTTTGAAGTGGTGAACATGGGCGTGATGGTGCCGTGCCACGAAATTTTGGCGCGTGCCAAGGTGGAAGGCGCGGACATTATTGGCCTCTCGGGTCTGATTACGCCTAGCCTTGAGGAGATGCAATACGTGGCGGGTGAGATGCAAAAGGATGACTATTTCCGCATCAAAAAAATCCCACTGATGATTGGCGGTGCGACGACTTCGCGCGTGCACACTGCCGTCAAGATTGCGCCGCATTACGAAGGCCCGATTGTCTATGTGCCCGATGCCTCGCGCAGCGTGAGCGTGGCGTCTGGTCTGTTGTCCGACACGGCTACGCAGTTCATCGCAGATATGAATGCGGACTATGAAAAAGTGCGCCTGCAACACGCCAATAAAAAGCAAGTACCAATGTGGTCTTTGGCTAAAGCGCGTGCCAACAAAACGCCAGTCAGCTTTGCAAACTACGCACCCACCAAACCCAAATTTATTGGGCGGCGTGTCTTCAAAAACTTTGATCTTGGCGAGCTAGCGAAATTCATCGATTGGGGGCCGTTCTTCCAAACTTGGGATTTGGCGGGACCATTCCCAGAGATTTTGCGGGATGAGGTCGTCGGCACGGAAGCCGTGCGCGTGTATAACGACGGCAAGCGGATGCTGAAGCGCCTAGTGGACGGGCGCTGGCTCACGGCTAATGCGGTCGTTGGACTTTATCCAGCGAACTCCGTCAACGATGACGACATTGCGCTTTATACGGATGAGTCGCGGGCGGAGATTGCAATGACTTGGCACGGGCTGCGCCAGCAAACCGAGAAGCAAGCGGTGGAGGTAGATGGCAAATTGGTGATGCGCCCCAGCCGCTGTTTGGCAGATTTTGTCGCGCCAAAAGCCTCGGGGGGCGAAGACTATGTCGGACTGTTCGCCGTGACCGCTGGCATTGGTGTCGAAAAAAAGGAAAAATACTTTTTAGACGACTTAGATGATTACAGCGCCATCATGCTCAAAGCCTTGGCAGACCGTTTGGCAGAAGCCTTTGCTGAGTGCCTCCACCACAGAGTGCGCACTGACTTATGGGGTTATGCAGCAGGCGAGCAACTCTCGAACGAGGACATGATTGCTGAGAAGTACCAAGGCATTCGCCCAGCACCCGGCTATCCAGCTTGCCCTGACCACAGCCCCAAGCATGCGATGTTTGAACTTTTGCAATGCGAGGAAATTGGCATGGGCATTACCGAGAGCCTCGCCATGACACCCGCTGCCAGCGTGAGCGGTTTTTATTTGGCGCATCCAGATGCTGTGTACTTCAACGTCGGCAAGATTGGCGAAGACCAATTGCAAGACCGCGCCAAACGCGAAGGTGCATCTGAGTCGGATTTGGCAAGATTGCTTGCGCCCGTCCTCTAGACCATGACGGCCAGCCAGAGCAAACGTCACCTACTCTTAGCCAGCTTGGCTGGGGTTGCTGCATTGGCTGCGGGCATCATGGCAGCAAATCACAAAGAGGGCAGTGAGGATGAATTGGCATCGCTTTGGGCGTTAAAACTTGAAACACCTAGCGGCACGCCTCTGTCACTCAAGCAATTTAAAGGCAAGCCGCTCCTCATTAACTTTTGGGCAACTTGGTGTGCGCCTTGCATTGAAGAGATGCCGCTACTCGATAAATTCCACCAAAAGAATCATTCTGACAATAACGGCTTGCAATTGTTTGGAATTGCTGCGGATAAATCGGAATCAGTCGTTAAATTCCTGACTAAGACGCCGGTTCAATTTCCCATTGCTTTAGCTGGATTTGACGGCATTGAGCTAAGCAGAACACTTGGCAATGCCTCTGGCGGATTACCTTACTCCGTCCTTATTTCAAAAAATAGCAGTATTTTGTTTAAAAAAGAAGGTCAATTGACAGCAAATGACCTCAGAATCATCTCAAACCTCGCTAGCACGTCTTAAAGCTAGAATGACGCATCTAGTCATTTAGGAGCTTCTCATGGATTTACGCAAAATCAAAACATTGATCGATTTGGTCTCAGAGTCAAACGTCGCCGAATTAGAAATTACCGAGGCTGAAGGCACGGTTCGAATTGTGAAGAGTCTGCCCATCGGCAATCAACAAGCAGCAGCACAAGTTCATTACGCGGTAGCGCCTGCGCCGCAAAGCGCCGCGCCTACTCAAGCACCCGCTCTAGCCCCTGTTCCAGAAGCCACGCCCGCTCCTACAGCAGAGCCTATCGCCAGTACCAACCACATTCTTAAATCGCCGATGGTCGGCACGTTCTACAACGCTTCCAGCCCTGACACCAAGCCATTTGTCAGCGTGGGCGATGCCGTCAAGCAAGGTCAAACCGTTTGCATCATCGAAGCCATGAAGATCATGAATGAGATCGAGGCTGACAAATCTGGCACGGTGGTGAAAATCTTGGCCGATACCGCCCAGGGTGTGGAATACGGTCAGCCATTGTTTGAAATCGCTTAAAGCTGGCTCAAAGATATGGCTATGTTTAAGAAAATTTTGATCGCCAATCGCGGCGAAATTGCACTGCGAATTCAACGCGCTTGCCGAGAAATGGGCATTAAGTCCGTCGTGGTGTATTCCGAAGCAGATCGCGACGCTAAATACGTCAGGTTAGCTGACGAAGCTGTCTGCATTGGCCCTGCGCCATCCAGCAAAAGTTATCTCTCGATGCCCGCAATCATTGCCGCCGCCGAAGTAACCGAGGCCGAAGCCATTCACCCTGGATATGGCTTCTTTAGCGAAAACGCCGATTTTGCTGAACGTGTCGAACAAAGTGGCTTTGTGTTTATTGGCCCCACAGCTGAATCGATCCGCATGATGGGCGATAAGGTATCAGCCAAACAAGCCATGATTCGCGCTGGCGTGCCGACCGTCCCTGGCTCGCAGGGTGCACTCAGCGATGATCACGCTGCTATTAAAAAAGTGGCTAAATCCGTAGGGTATCCCGTCATTATTAAAGCGTCTGGCGGTGGCGGCGGGCGCGGTATGCGTGTCGTTCATAACGAAGCAGCTCTCATTAACGCGGTGCAAATGACGAAAGCCGAAGCAGGAGCAGCGTTTGGCAATCCCGAGGTGTATCTTGAGAAGTTTTTACAAAATCCGCGCCACATTGAAATCCAAATCATTGCCGACCAGCACAAGCACGCGGTTTGGCTGGGCGAGCGAGATTGCTCGATGCAGCGCAGGCATCAAAAAATCATTGAAGAAGCGCCAGCGCCAGGTATTCCACGTAAACTGATTGAAAAAATTGGTGAGCGCTGCGCGGCGGCTTGCCGAAAGATCAATTACCGAGGTGCAGGCACCTTTGAATTTTTGTACGAAGACGGCGAGTTTTTCTTTATTGAAATGAATACCCGCGTTCAAGTGGAGCATCCCGTCACAGAATGGGTGAGTGGCGTTGATATTGTGCGCACGCAAATCATGGTGGCAGCAGGCGAAGTGCTACCCTTTGCCCAAAAGCACATCAAAAACGAAGGACATGCCATTGAGGTTCGGATTAACGCCGAAGACCCGTATAACTTTACACCGTCGCCTGGAAAAATCAGCATGTGGCATGCGCCAGGTGGTCCTGGTGTGCGGGTCGATTCACACGTCTACACCAACTACACCGTGCCGCCGTATTACGACTCGATGATCGGCAAGATCATCGTTCACGGTGCCACGCGCGAAATTGCACTGGCTCGTATGCGTACCGCCCTTAGCGAGACGGTGGTGGAAGGTATTAAAACCAATATCCCGCTGCACAAAGAGTTGATGAATGATCTGCGATTTATTCAAGGCGGTACGAATATTCATTACCTAGAAGAGTGGCTGGCTCGCCGTGTTTGAACTTAACTTGCTATGCCCCGAAAGCGTTGTTGACATCGTCAGCGAGGCCGTGATGGAGCTGGGCGCTGTCAGCGTATCGGTTGAAGATGCCGATGCAGGCACAGACGCTGAGCGGGCACTGTTTGGAGAGCCTGGTATGCCGATTGAACACACGGCGTGGGCGCACTCAAGGCTCAATGCTTTATTTAGCGACGAAGCAAACGCTCGGGAAGCCTTATCTATATTGGCTTTGCAAGACTTTTTTGAAGGCTGCCGTGCGCTAGGCGTGACTGCTGTGCCAGAGCAAGATTGGGTTCGTATCACCCAGTCGCAATTTGCCCCTGTACCCGTAACGGATAGTTTTTTTATTGTGCCAACATGGTGCGAGCCACCGCTTGCCGCCAAGCAAATCATCAGGCTTGATCCAGGTTTAGCATTTGGTACGGGGACGCATCCGACCACCTTTATGTGCTTGAAATGGATTGCAAGCCAAGCCCAGCAAGGGCTGGCGCTGGGTCGCACACTGGACTACGGTTGCGGCTCTGGTATCTTAGCCATTGCAGCTAAAAAATTTGGAGCATCGCCTGTTTGTGGTGTTGATATTGATCCCGCAGCGGTGACAGCATCCAAAGCAAATGCCATCGCCAATAGCTCCGATCTCCAATTAGGTCTGCCAGATCTAGCGTCGGGCAGTTACGACACGGTTCTGGCAAACATCCTCGCCTCACCGCTTAAAGTTCTGGCTCCATTGCTCTGCGGCCACGTAGCAACGGGAGGGCGTCTGGTTTTGGCGGGCATCTTAGAGCGTCAGATTGATGAACTCAAACTGGCTTATGCACCCTACAGACAACTAGAGGTTTTAGATACGATGGACGGCTGGGTGCTGATGGGCGCATGAGTTTGGTCGTTACTTGCCCCAACTGCGGCACCGTGTTCACCATGGTTCGCGAGCAATTGGAAGCCTCCGACGGGCGTGTTCGCTGTGGGCACTGCATGGAAGTATTTGATGCTCAGGCGCAATTAACTCAGTTGGATGATCTCGATCGTGAGCATAGAGCCGATCATGCGCAAAGCGAATTCACACCTCCTTCACAAGCGCAAGCACAGCACAATGATTTGAGTTTTGTTCAGCAGGCAAAAAAAACACAATTCTGGTCAAACCCATGGATGCGCATGCTGCTGGTCATTGTTGCCATCGTTTTGCTTGCGCTACTGACGCTCCAGCTCATTCGCACCGAACATGCAAGGTTGACTCGCCTCATGCCCAGCGCTGCACCCATTGTGCAAAAGCTTTGTGAGGTGTGGCCTTGCACTGCGTCTGCACGTCGTCAAATCGATGGCTGGTTGATTGAGAACTCTAGTTTTCAAAAAGATGGGAATACCACTTTTCGATTGACGGCTACGCTTAAGAACACATCACAGACTACGCTGCTTGTCCCGCAGCTAGAGCTCAATCTTTTGGACAATAATGACGCGCTTTTGGTTCGTCACGTGATAGCAGCAGATGCGAGTGACTCAACCATCTTGCCAAGCGGCGCAGAACACGCATACAACTGGCTTATCACGCCTCAATCGAGCACAAATATCCGATTGAATATGAAAGATATCGTTGGCTATCGCTTAGTTCTTTTTTATCCTTAACTTTTACTCATCGAGAACATCACTTTATGGCATCTATTATTTGCGGCTCCCTTGCTTTCGACAACATCATGCGTTTTGATGGACGCTTCGCCGATGCGATCTTGCCAGATCAGCTTCACAAGCTTAGTGTCTCGTTTTATGTTCCTAATCTCAAGCGTGAATTTGGTGGTTGTGCAGGCAATATTGCCTATAGTTTGAAATTGCTAGGCGGTACGGCACTGCCGATGGCCACCGTTGGTCATGATGGCGCAGATTATTTAGAGCGATTTAAAACCTTTGGTATCAGCACTGAGTTTGTGAGCACGGTGCCCGAAGCCGTCACGGCATTGGCCATGATCATGACGGATAACGATAACAATCAAATTACGGCGTTCCATCCTGGCGCCATGGCCGAAGCTCATCGCACTACGATCACAGCCAGGCACGATATCAAACTGGGTATTGTCTCGCCCGATGGCAGGCAAGCGATGATTGAACATGCTGAGCAATTTAAAGCCGCAGGGATTCCTTTTGTATTTGATCCAGGGCAAGGTCTGCCTATGTTTGACGGCTCAGATTTGCAGCACTTTATTGAATTGGCAACCTGGGTCACCGTCAACGATTACGAGGCACAGATGCTTTCAGAACGGACTGGCTGGACGCACGCAGAAATAGCCAAACGCGTGCAAGGTTATGCCATCACACTGGGTGAGCATGGTGCGGAAGTTTGGGAAAACGGCATTGCCACAAAGGTTGCGCCTGTGCTTGCGCCTTTAGTGGTTGATCCGACAGGATGCGGCGATGCCTGGCGCGGGGCACTGCTCTTTGGTCTTGAGCAAGGCTGGTCTATGGCACGCTGCGCTGCGCTGGGCAATAAAGTCGCTGCCATCAAAATTGGACATGCTGGTGGTCAAAACTATTCGCTACCCACATCTATTTTCGAATAAAAATCCGCTCATAAAAAAACCCACAAACGTCACCCGAAGGCGGCGTTTGTGGGTTTTGAGCTT
>JANPAS010000022.1:0-16665 GCA_031430035.1 Comamonadaceae bacterium
CATCACATCCACTAGCGGCGTGGTGTTGATTTCTGAAATCGCCGCCTCGTCGGCAGCTGCTCGATACGACAATGCCATTATTTTTTAGCGGGTTCTAGTGTGGAGTGAACGTCCGAACCAAAATCACGCAAATGCTCCAGCGCCAGCTTATTACGGCGCACCAACCAGTTGTAGCCCAGCACCGCAGGTACGGCAACAGCCAAACCGAGTGCCGTCATGATGAGCGCCTCGCCTACAGGGCCAGCCACTTTATCGATACTGGCTTGCCCCGACACGCCAATCTTGACGAGTGCGTTGTAGATGCCCCAGACCGTGCCAAACAAGCCCACAAACGGCGCTGTCGAACCCACGGTCGCCAAAAACGTCATGCCATCCGACCAGCGGCTTTGCACTTTAGCCAGCGCCCGCTCAATGGATTGCTCGCAAGTGCGGCCACGGTGCTCCTTGGTCAACGCCGATTCCGCCACGTAGCGGTAGGTGCTGTCAGCGGGCAATTGTTCAGTTCCTGCGTCCAAGCTGGCGGCACTCCAAAACGAAGCGTCTACTTGTGCCGCTTGTTTTTTGAGCTTTTGCTGCTCCAAAAACTTAGTCAAGATGATCGTCCACGAGCCAAGGCTCATGATCGCCAGCACCAAGAGCGTAGCCTTCGCGACCCAGTCGCCCTGCGCCCATAGCGCCATCAATCCGTAAGGGTTGTCTATGTTCATCGTTACTTCCTTGTTATCGATTCGATTCTTTTTTACTCGTCCAGTTGCCAGCGGTACTTCAGCGCAGACCAATCTTGGCGTGGCTTACCGTCCACCGTGGCGGGTTTAAATTTGCACAAACTCAAAGCAGCCAACGCCGCATCATCTAAGCGTTTATAGCCACTCGATTTTTCCACGCTGCCGCTGATCACTTGCCCATTTTCGCCGATGAGGAATTTCAATCCCACCACGCCCTCTTCATGCAGCCGCTCCGACGCTGGCGGATAACGCGGCTTAGCGCACGACGCGTTCACTGGCGATGCTGTCACAACCACGGGCTGGCGAGCAGGCGCAGCAGCAGCCTGAGCCGGCGCTGCCGTAGGTGCGGGCGATGCTGGCACAGGTGACGGCGCAGCCACTGGCGCAGCAGTAATGGCTGGCAAGGCAGACGGTGCGGGGCTTGCAGGCACAGGAATCTGGGAAGGCAAAGCTGGTGTGGCTTGCGGGGCAGGCGATGTTTTAGGAGCTAACGGCTGTGGCTCAGGCTTTGGTAGCTCTGGCGCACGGAATTCTTGAATCAATTGCGCGGCCACCACATCGCGAACCGCCGTCACAGGCTGGCTCGTCCAAACTGCCTGCGCCAGCCAGAATAATCCCACATGCAGCGCGAGCACCAGCGCAAAAGTTTTTCCAGTATTGGATAACTTGGCGGGAGTGCGAGCGTAGGGGTCTGTGCGCATAGGCATGGTGGGCATGGGTGCGATTGTAGAATTGCCCAGCTATGCCCACACTCAATTGGCTCAATCGCCCCGCTGCGTTTGATGCTGCCGCTCAAGTTCCCTATCGTTTGCTAGAAACAGTCAGCACGCATGGCGCAACTGACAGCGCCGATAACCTCCTAATTCAAGGCGATAACCTAGAAGCGCTCAAAGCACTGCTGCCCTTCTACCGAGGCCGCGTGAAGTGCATCTTTATCGACCCGCCCTACAACACCAAAAGCGCGTTCGAGCACTACGACGACAACCTAGAGCACGCCCAGTGGCTAACCATGATGCTGCCGCGCTTGCAACTGCTTCGTCAATTACTAAGCGAGGACGGCTCAATCTGGGTCACGATAGACGACAACGAAGGGCACTACCTCAAAGTGTTGATGGACGAAGTGTTTGGACGTGGGAATTTTGTGGCGAACGCTTTTTGGCAAAAAGTCTACAGCGAACGAATGGACGCAATAGGATTTAGTCACGATCACGACCATTTGCTTTGCTACTCAAAAAGTCAAAAATTTGTTGTAGGTAAATTGGCAAAGAGCCAAAATGCAGCGCAGTTTAAGTTTGTTGATTCGTCCACAGGACTTCCATATCGACGACGCTCCTTGCGTAAAGAAGGTTCTGAGTCTTTGCGCTCAGATCGACCATCGATGTGGTATCCAATACAAGCCCCCGATGGGACGAATGTTTATCCAATTAAGCCCGATGGGACGGAAGGTCGTTGGCGTTGGATGGACGAAACTTACCAAAAAGACAAAGGACAGACAGAGTTTGTTAATGTCAAAGGTGTTTGGGAAATTTACGTAAAGCAATTTTTAGATAGTGAGGCAGATCGTCCACCTTCAACCTTATGGTTAAACGAAGAAGTCGGTCATAACCATGAGGCCAAGCTTGAAGCTCAGATTTTTAACAAAATTGCCACCTTCTCTACCCCCAAACCCGAACGTCTTTTGCAACGCATCCTCGAACTCGCCACCAACGCTGGCGACCTCGTACTGGATAGCTTTTTAGGCTCGGGCACTACTGCCGCTGTGGCGCACAAGATGGGGCGGCGCTGGATTGGCATTGAAATGGGCGAGCACGCGGCAACGCACTGTTTGCCTCGCTTGCAGAAGGTGTTGGATGGCGAGCAAGGCGGGATTAGCAAGGCCGTGAATTGGCTAGGCGGCGGCGGGTTTCGGTTTGCGCGGCTGGGCGAGACAGTCTTTACCGAGGGCGGACTGATTAACCATGCTGTGCGCTTTGCGACCTTGGCGGCGTTTGTGTGGCAACAAGAAACTGGCGCGGCTTACGACACTAACCCAGCATCGCAGGGCGGCGTGGCGGGTACGCCCCTCATTGGCGTACATGTAAGCGAGACGACTTCAACGGCTTACTACTTGCTCTTTAACGGCATCTTGGGAGACAAGCGCCCCGCCAGCGGCAATGTGCTGACGCGGGACGTGCTGGCGGCGCTTTTGCAGTTGCACAAGGTACATGCCCTAGAGGCCACATCCGCTGTGGTCTACGGCGAGGCATGCCTTGTAGGCCAAGCACGGCTTGGCTTGGCGGGCATACGGTTCTCACAGATTCCTTATGAGCTGCGGGTGCGGTGAAAATGATGCCTATGACTGCTGCCGAACTTCAAACTTATTTGCAAGCGAACTACCCTGTGGAGAACGAAGCCCATGAGTGGAAGGCTTGGCGCAGTATTCCTAACCATGCCGCAAGAAAAGCAGGCGAAGACATTGCATCGTATGTGAGTGCAATCTCAAACATGGAAGGCGGCACGCTGGTTATTGGCGCAGAAGACCAAACACTAGCGATTAAAGGCATCTCAGATTTCGGCGATTACACGGCTGATAGTTTGCCATCTCGTGTAGCAGGAAAGTGCACGCACTTGCCGACAGAAGGTTTGAAGGTTGAAGCGATAACCACCTCCGATACAAATCAAACCATTTGGCTAGTTCATATTCCTAAACACGCCCCGCGTCAGCCCGTCATTAGCCACAGCAAAGCGTGGCAACGCGTTGGCGATAGTTTGGTTGCCATGAGGCCAGATCGTCACGCCGCCATTTTGTCGGAAGCCTTGGTGGGCGAAGACTGGAGCGCGGCTGTTGTGGCTAATGCCACGTTGGGCGATCTTGATCCAGAAGCAATTGCCAAGGCGCGGGAGAAATTTACAGAAAAAAACCAAAGGGAACGTTGGGCAAAAGACGTAGCAAGCTGGACTGATTCGCAATTTTTAGACAAAGCAAAGATTTCAACTCACGGGCAAATCACGCGCACAGCGCTACTGCTACTGGGGCGTGCCGATAGTTCACATTTGCTAAGCCCGCATCCCGCTGAAATCACTTGGAAAATTGCCTCTGAGCGTGTAGTTAAACATTTTTCAATTCCCTTTATTTTGACCACTAGCGAAGTCGCGCAGCACATCCGAAACCCCAATATCAAACTCTTTCCTGCCACAGAATTACTAGCGACTGAATTGCCGCGATATGACAACAAAGTCATCTTGGAGGGCTTACACAACAGCATTGCGCATCAAGATTACGCGCGTGCAAGTCGCATTACCGTTGAAGAAACCACGGGGCGTTTATGTATCTCTAATCAGGGGGATTTTGTTGATGGTCGTAAACCTGAAGATTATTTTTTTAAAGATTTGACACCTACTATTTATCGCAACTCTTGGTTATCGCGTGCCATGAGCAATATTGGGATGGGCGACGCGGGTGGCTTTGGCATTAAAGAAATGGTCGATACGCAACGTAAGCGTTTTTTGCCATTGCCAGACTACGAGGGATCAACAAGCACATCAACTGTTTTTAATATTTACGGCCAAGTGATTGATGAAAATTACAGTCAATTGCTCATGCAGCGCAAAGATCTACCGATTGAGCAGGTGATTTGGCTAGATCGCATTCAGAAAAAATTAAAGGTAGATGCCCCACAAGTCCTCAGCTTGCGCAAAGCTGGACTAGTAGAGGGTCGAAAAACCAATTTGCACGTATCAGCAAGCATTGCCGAGGCAACCGATACACGTGAAAAATACCTTTTAGACAAAGGCTTAGGCGACGATTACTACAAACGCCGGATCATTCAGCTATTAGAAGAATTTGGCAACGCAAAATCCGCCGATCTACGCAAATTTCTTTTAGACATGTTGCCTGCCGTTTTGTCTGATACGCAAAAAAGTACCAAGGTCAAAAATCTACTGGCCGCACTACGTAGCGCGGGCATTGATGGAAAGAAGATCAATGCAACAGGAAGAGGCACTGTAGCTATATGGTCACTTATCAAATAATTGAATGGGATAGTTACCGATACTTAAATTAATTTAAGTGAATTAAATATCCAATCATTTTTTATATTTTCAAATAAATCAAATACTTAAATGGGATAAATTCCGAAAAATAAAAATCAACTATCCCATTATTTATCCCATTAACATGCCCTCCTTCTCCCTCAAAACTTACCAATCCCAAGCCTTAGACGCGCTGGGTTTGTTCCTGCGTCAAGGGCAAACTGCTGGTTTGGAGATGGCGTGGGCTGCCGCCATGAAGCGTGAAGGCATTGCTGGCGTTCCTTACCGCAGCGACGATTTAGATGGCACGCCTTGCGTGTGCTTACGCATCCCAACAGGCGGCGGCAAGACGTTACTCGCCTCGCACGCCATAGCCAAAATTGCGGCTGAGTGGTCGCAGCGTCCCTTCCCTGTGGCCCTTTGGCTCGTGCCTAGCGAGACGATTCGTAGCCAAACCTTGTCGGCTTTGCAAACCCCTGGGCACGCTTACCGCGCCGCCTTAGAGTTAGCGTATGGCGACGCGCTAGAGGTATGCGAGCTGGATGCACTGCACCAAATCCCAGCCAGCGACTTTGGACGCAAAGCGATTGTGGTGGTGGCGACCATTCAAAGTTTCCGCGTCGCCAATAAAGCAGGGCGGCGCGTCTACGCCAACAGTGAGACATGGGAGACGCACTTCACCCCGCTCAACCTCACTCCGCAAGCGGCCGCTGAGCGTGGTCTTGCGTGCATTGCACAAACTGATATCGAGGCTGACGAGAGCGGTGTTTTGACAAGTCAGAACTTAGGGCAAGTCAAACTATCACTGGCGAACTGGCTGGCATTGCAGCAGCCTATCGTCATCATTGACGAGGCGCACAACGCCAAAACACCACTGTCGCTTTCGATGTTGCAAGACATCCGCCCCAGCTGCGTGCTGGACTTAACCGCCACGCCTGTACCCAAAAAAACTAATGTGCTGTACAGCGTATCAGCGCGTGAGCTAGAGGCCGAAGACATGATCAAACTGCCCATCATGCTGGCAGAACATGAAACAGGTTGGCAGGATGCGGTACGCGATGCGCTTCTGAGGCGCACGCAGTTGGAAGGCGAAGCAGCAAACGAGATTGAATATGTTCGCCCCATCGTGCTATTTCAAGCGCAAGACAAAGGACAAGAAGCAACGGCTGAGGTGCTCAAAACGCATTTGATAGAAGCACACAAAATCCCTGAGCGCGAAATTGCTGTGGCAACGGGTAATCAGCGCGAACTAGACGGCGTGAATTTGTTTGACAGGCAGTGCGCTATTCGATACGTCATCACGGTCGATGCGCTCAAAGAAGGCTGGGATTGCTCATTCGCCTATGTGCTGTGTAGCTTGCAAAATCTGCGTAGCAATCAAGCGGTGGAGCAACTGCTGGGGCGCGTACTGCGTATGCCCTATGCCAAGCGCCGCACAAGTCCTGCGCTGAATAAAGCGTATGCCCACGTCATTGCTAAAAATTTCTCTGAGGCCGCTAGCAGCTTGGTCGATAGCTTGACACAAGGCATGGGCTTTGATGCCCTAAGTGCGGCAGCGGTGCTATTGCCTGACGAGGGAGATTTGTTTGGTGTAACGCCCACGCACGTACCCAAAGCGGTCACGCTAGACATTGAACTGACGGGCATCGAATTGGCTACAGCCCAAGACCAGCTTGCCACGCAGCCCGATGTGCTAGTGACACAAACAACAGACGGAGGTGTGCGACTGCAAACGTCTGGAGTAATCAGTGAAGTTCTACGCGCCACGCTCATAGCGCTAGCGCCCAAGCCGCAGCAAGCGCAGGTGAGTGCACTGATTGAACAAAACAATGCACGCGAAGTTGCACGTCTTGCACCCGCTAGCCGAGGTGTTCTTTTTGCGCCGATTCCGCAACTGTGTGTTCGCTTTAGTGGGCAAGAAGAAATTGAATTGCTGGAACGGGAGACGCTAGAAGATTTACTCAGTTTTGATTTGCTCAAAGAGGATCCGCGTCCTGTTCTGGATGGATTTCATCTGGTGCAAGAAAGCGATTTGTTTGAAATTTATGTTGAGGGCGATCGTGTTCGCTTCAAGCAAGGCGATGCAACTCAGCTCTCACTAGATGGCGTGCCTAGCAATGCAAGCGAAGACGATGTTGTGAAATTAATTACTGATCAAATTAAATTGACCACTCTCACGCGAACCCAAACGCAGGCTTATGTAGCAAGGGTTGTGGCGCATTTGGTGCGTGAGCGAAACTTCACACTAACGGGTTTAATCCGTGCCAAATTTCAGTTGAGCCTGGCGGTCATTCGCCGTATCGAGAGCTTGCAAAAGGCGGCTCAGGCTAAAGGGTTTCAAGCGATGCTCTTTGGGACTGGGCAGGACAAATTAACACTGGCTTTCTCGCCAGCTCACAACTTTCAGTTTGAGCGCGGCCACTACCCCGTGCGCCAACCGTACAGTGGCAAGTATCAATTTACAAAACACTATTTCGATCAAATTGACGGACTGAAATCAAACGGCGAAGAGTTTGATGCCGCGCAATTGCTAGATCGACTACCCAGCGTTAAACATTGGATTCGCAACCTCAGTCAGCTACCAAAATTCGCTTTTTGGTTACCCACATCGACTGATTATTTTTACCCTGACTTCGTTGCCGAATTAACCAACGGACGTTTGTTTGTTGTGGAGTACAAAGGAGATGCCTATGCGACCAACGACGATTCACGCGAAAAGCGCTTGGTGGGCGAACGCTGGGCGCAGACCACGGGGCAAATCTTCTTAATGCTGGAGAAACAATTAAATGGACTCACGATGCAGCAGCAACTCAACAACGCCACTCAAGTGAAAATTTAAAGCGAAAATCTAACCATGTCCACACTCGAAACACCGAACCCTGTCGTCCGCACCGCGCAATCGGTTGAAACCTACAACCCACTCGCCAAGCAAAAGGCCGCAGCCAAGCTGTCACGCATTCCCGTGAAGGTGGTGCAGGCCGAGGTTCTCAAAAAGCCCGATTGGATTCGTGTGAAAGCAGGATCGGCCTCGACACGATTTAACGAGATCAAACAAATTCTGCGCGAGAACAAGCTCAACACCGTTTGCGAAGAAGCATCTTGTCCCAATATTGGCGAGTGCTTTGGCAAGGGTACCGCGACCTTCATGATCATGGGCGACAAGTGCACAAGGCGTTGCCCGTTTTGCGATGTGGGACATGGCCGCCCTGATCCGCTAGATGTGAACGAACCAGTCAATCTTGCCAAAACCATTGCCGCACTCAAACTCAAATACGTGGTGATTACGTCAGTTGACCGTGACGACCTGCGCGATGGCGGCTCGCAGCACTTTGTCGATTGCATCCGCGCCGTGCGCGAGCTGTCACCCACCACGCAAATCGAAATTTTGGTGCCCGACTTTAGAGGCCGAGACGAACGTGCGCTAGAGATTTTGAAGCTCGCGCCGCCCGACGTGATGAACCACAACCTAGAGACCGCGCCAAGACTCTATAAGGAAGCGCGCCCAGGTTCGGACTACCAGTTCAGCCTCAACTTGCTCAAAAAATTTAAAGCGCTGCACCCTAGCGTGCCCACAAAGAGCGGCATCATGGTCGGCCTTGGCGAAACGGATGAAGAGATTTTGCAAGTCATGCAAGACATGCGCGATCACAACATCGACATGCTCACCATCGGTCAATATCTTGCCCCCTCCAGCAGCCACTTGCCCGTGCGCCGCTATGTGCACCCCGACACGTTCAAGATGTTTGAGGCAAAGGCGTATGAAATGGGCTTTAGCCACGCAGCTGTGGGCGCGATGGTGCGCTCTAGCTATCATGCCGATCAACAAGCACATGGAGTTTTGGCATGAACAAAATGAAACGCCTTCTAGTTTTAGCGGTCACCGTTTTATCTGCCAACGCTACGTTTGCACAGGCCGCTGCCGAACCCGTCAACCTCGTGCGCTTAGATGCCGTAGTCTCCGCTCCCATCAAACCTGACACTGCTGTTCTGACGATGGCAGCAGAAAAATCGGGCTCGGACGCATCTGCCATCACGCAGCAAATCAACAAAATCATGGGCGATGCGGTGCGCGAAGCCAAGGCAGTGAGCGGCGTGGAAGCCATCACGGGTAATTTTTCGACACATCAACAATACGACAACAAGGGCAATGTGATTGGCTGGACGGTGCGCTCGGATTTAATTTTGAAGAGCAAAGATTTTGGCTCGTTAGGTAAGTTATCGGGCAACCTCAGTCAATCGCTCAAGATTGTGGGCAGCGGTTTTGAAGTGAGCCGCGCACTGCGCTCAAGCGAGGAGGCGGTTCTGCTTCAGCGCGGGCTAGAGGCGTTTCAAGCCAAGGCGAAGACTGCGGCGCAGACGCTGGGGTTTAGTGGCTACACGCTTCGAGAGATCAATATCCAGCAAGCACAACTAGAGGGGGGCAACAACCAGCCCCGCCCGATGATGATGGCCAGAGCCATGGCTGCGGATGCAGCGCCAGTGCAAATTGAAGCGGGACGCACCGCCATTAACCTCACCGTGAGTGGGTCAATTCAACTCAAGTAACCGCCTAAAATGCGTGGTTGCTTTTAAATGGGGGCTTCGCCCCCATTTGGTTTTTTATCATCCCGTTTATTTATTTTCTTTTTATTGGAGTTTTTATGTTTATTTCTTCCGCTATCGCCCAAACCGCTCCTGCTGCCGCTGCTGGTGGCGACGGCATCATGGGTTCTTTGCAAGGTATGTTGCCTTTGGTTTTGATGTTTGTGGTGCTGTACTTTGTGATGATTCGTCCACAAATGAAACGTCAAAAAGAAACCAAAGCCATGCTGGACGCGCTGGCTAAAGGCGACGAAGTGGCAACCGCTGGCGGCATCATTGGCACGATTACCAAGATGGGCGACTCGATCGTGACACTCGAAGTGGCCTCTGGCGTGGAAATGCAAATCCAGCGTTTTGCTGTGGCTCAAATTTTGCCAAAAGGCACACGCGCTTAATTTTGAGTTTTTGGGGCTTCTATGAATCGCTATCCGCTTTGGAAGTACCTCACCATTGGTGTGGTTCTCCTCTTATCCATCCTCTACGCGCTGCCCAATTTGTACGGCGAAGCGCCTGCGGTACAGGTCTCGTCGTTGCGCTCAAGCGCCAAGGTCGATACAGCACTGCTTGGCAAAGTTGAGCAAGCTCTTAAAGACGCTGGCGTGCAACCTGACGGCATCACGCTAGAGGGCGTGTCCATCAAGGCGCGGCTCAAGGATACGGATACGCAACTCAAGGCTAAAGACGCGCTGCAAAAGGTGTTGGTACCAGATGGCAATGATGCCAGCTACATTGTTGCACTCAACCTTGTACCGCGCACCCCCGCGTGGCTGGTGGCGCTACATGCATCGCCCATGTATTTAGGCTTGGACTTGCGCGGCGGTGTGCACTTCATGCTGCAAGTAGATATGAAGGATGTGATTGCTAAAAAAGCGGAATCCACAGGTAATGATTTGCGCACCATGATGCGCGATAAGGATATTCGGCACAGCGGCATTAGCCGCGATAAAAATAATGTAGAAGTGAAGTTTCGAGACATGGCCATCTTGAACAAGGCGAAAGATATTGCACAAGATCAGCTTCAAGATTATGAAATCAGTGTCGCGCCTGATGGTACCGACTTCAAACTGACGTTGACACCCAAGCCCTCTGCAGTCATCAAACTGCAAGATCAAGCGCTCAAACAAAATATTACAACCTTGCACAACCGTATTAATGAGCTTGGCGTGTCCGAGCCCGTCATTGCGCAGCAAGGCACAGACCGCATCGTGGTGCAGTTGCCTGGCGTGCAAGACACTGCCAAGGCAAAAGATATCTTGGGACGCACGGCAACGCTTGAGATGCGCATGGTGGATGAATCTGCCGAAGGACGCTTAGCCGAGGCAGGGCAAGCACCTGTGCCCTTTGGTTCGGAACGATTTTTTGAAACTAGTGGTCGCCCTGTCATTTTGAAAAAGCAGGTGCTGGCCACCGGTGAGAACCTGACTGATGCGCAAGCAGGCATCGAACAGCAAGGCGGTCGTCCTAAAGTTGATCTCTCTATGGATGCCAAGGGCGGTCGTGCGATGCGCGACGCGAGCCGCGAAAATATCGGCAAGCGCATGGCGATTTTGTTATTTGAAAAAGGTAAGGGCGAGGCGATTTCGGTTGCCACCATCCAAGGCGAGCTCGGTTCGCGCTTTCAAATCACAGGGGCAGGCTCGTCAGCGGATGCCAATAACTTAGCCCTTTTGCTTCGTGCAGGCGCTCTGGCCGCACCGATGGAAATCATCGAAGAGCGCACCATTGGCCCATCCCTCGGCGCTGAAAACATTGAAAAAGGCTTTAACTCCGTGACGTGGGGGTTCATCGTCATCATGGCATTCATGAGCATTTATTACTTAGTCTTTGGCATGTTCTCCAGCATTGCTTTGGCAGTGAATTTGCTGCTACTTTTAGCATTGCTTTCGCTGCTGCAAGCCACGCTCACCTTGCCAGGCGTGGCGGCGATGGCGCTGGCGCTCGGTATGGCGATTGACTCCAACGTACTGATTAACGAGCGTGTGCGCGAGGAGCTGCGCGGCGGTGCTAGCCCGCAAGCCGCTATCCACACGGGCTATGACCGTGCTTGGGCAACGATTTTGGACTCGAACGTCACCACCTTGATTGCTGGTTTGGCGCTCCTAGCCTTTGGCTCGGGTCCGGTGCGCGGCTTTGCGGTGGTGCACTGCTTGGGTATTTTGACCAGCATGTTCTCCGCGGTGCTGTTCTCGCGCGGTTTAGTCAATCTTTGGTACGGACGTCGCAAGAAATTGCAAACTGTGTCGATTGGTACGGTGTGGAAGCCTGAGACGAAATAAGAAAGAAAAAAATGGAATTTTTTAAGATCCACAAAGACATCCCGTTCATGCGTCATGCGGTAATCTTCAACGTCATTTCGTTTTTGACTTTTGCTGCCGCCGTCTTTTTCTTGTTCTACAAGGGATTGCATTTGTCTGTGGAGTTCACGGGCGGTACGGTGATGGAGGTGAGTTACTCGCAAACCGCTGACCTAACCAAGGTGCGGAACACGGTCGCGGGGCTTGGCTATACCGACATCCAAGTGCAGAATTTTGGAAACTCACGCGATGTGATGATTCGCTTGCCTGCACAAAAAGGCGTGAGCTCGGCGCAGCAATCTGACAAGGTCATGGCGGCGCTCAAAATAGATGCGTCCGATGTGGTGATGCGCCGCACCGAATTTGTGGGCCCCCAGGTGGGCGAAGAGTTAGCGCAAGATGGTTTGAAAGCCTTGGCCTGCGTAGTCGCAGGCATCATGATTTATTTGGCGATGCGCTTCGAGTGGAAGTTTGCGATTGCCGCCATCATTGCTAACTTGCACGATGTGGTCATTATTTTGGGATTTTTTGCGTTCTTTCAGTGGGAGTTTTCGCTCACCGTGCTAGCTGCGGTACTGGCAGTGCTGGGTTATTCAGTCAATGAATCGGTAGTTATTTTTGACCGAATCCGAGAAAACTTTAGACGCTATCGCAAGATGAATACGCAGGAAATTATCAATAACGCGATTACTTCCACGATTAGTCGCACCATCATCACTCACGGCTGCACGCAGCTGATGGTGCTGTCGATGCTGATTTTTGGCGGTGCGACGCTCTACTACTTCGCCCTCGCACTCACCATCGGTATTTTGTTTGGCATTTACTCCTCTGTATTTGTGGCTGCCGCCATTGCCATGTGGCTTGGCATCAAGCGTGAAGACTTGGTGAAAGCGGTTGCTAAAAAAGAGGCTTACGAGTCCGAAGATCCGCTCGACCCTAACCGCGGTGCAACCGTCTAATTCCGAGAGTCAATGAAAGCTTACTTGCTAGGCATCCTCGGTGTGGTCATATTTGCTATGACCTTTCCGATGACGCGCCTTGCAGTCGGCACTGTAGAGGAGCCTCAGCTTTCGCCTTGGTTTAGCGCGTTTGGACGTGCCGCCGTAGCGGGACTGCTCAGTCTCGTTTATCTCGCTATCACTTCGCAACTCAAAGCGCAGAATAGACCCAAGCAGGGTGACTGGCTCCCACTGGCTATTACGGCAGCGGGTGTCGTGTTTGGCTTTCCACTGCTCACGGCATGGGCACTGCGTTATGTTGAGTCCATCCATGCGGCTGTATTGATTGGTTTTTTACCGCTTGCAACAGCGCTACTGGGTGCATGGATGGCGCGTCAACGACCCTCGATTGGATTTTGGATGTGCGCCATTGTTGGCAGCGGTTTGGTGACCGTGTATGCGCTGATTCATAACCAAAATTCGGCTTTATTGTTTCATCCTGCAGATTTTTTACTAGTGCTCGCCGTGCTTTGCGCTGCCGTTGGTTACGCCTACGGTGCGGTAGTGAGTGCGCGCCTTGGCGGGCAACAAGTCATTTGCTGGACGCTGGTGATTTCATTGCCACTCACGATACCAATCAGTCTTTATCTTCTTCCCACATCCACAATCGCCGCGTCTGCTTGGTTGGGCTTTGGCTATATCTCCGTATTTTCAATGTGGTTGGGGTTTTTTGCCTGGTATCGCGCCTTGGCGCTGGGCGGCACGGTGCGCATCAGTCAGATTCAGCTAGTGCAGCCCTTGCTCAGCATTGCTTTTGCTGTGCCCATTTTGGGAGAGCGTTTAGACTTGGTAACTGTGGTGTTTGCGCTGGCAATCATCGCGATTGTTTTTATTGGTAAAAAAATGCCTGTTAGGAGTGTTCTATGAGTTGGAAAATGGCCGCGCGTGCAGAACGCATGAATCCCTCGTTTATTCGAGAAATTTTGAAGGTAACCGAGCGCCCTGGCATCATCAGCTTTGCGGGTGGACTGCCTTCGCCTAAAACCTTCCCAATCTCCGAAGTCAACGCAGCCGTCACCAAAATTTTGACGGAAGATGGCGAAGCCGCCTTGCAATACGCCACGTCTGAGGGCTATAGCCCTCTGCGCGAAGCCGTCGCCAAGATGTTGCCTTGGGACGTGTCCCCTGATCAAGTGCTGATTACCACTGGCTCGCAGCAAGGTCTCGATTTGATTGCCAAAATCTTGATTGACAAAGATAGCATCGTTTGGGTGGAATCACCCACTTACCTTGGTGCCGTGCAAGCCTTTACGCCGATGGAGCCGCGCATGGTGAGCGTTGCCTGTGACGACGATGGTTTAGACGTGGATGCGTTAGAGGTGCAGCTTAAAAATACGCCTGCCGATCAAAAACCGCGCTTTTTGTATTTACTGCCGAACTTCCAAAACCCCACGGGACGCACCATGCCCGAGAGCCGCCGTGCCCGGCTTTCGGTGCTCGCCAAGGCACATGGGCTGTGCATTGTGGAGGACAACCCTTACGGCGATTTGTGGTTTGATCAAGAGCCGCCCGATACGCTGACGTCGCGCAATCCTGAGGGCACGATCTACCTTGGCTCGTTCTCCAAAATCCTAGCGCCAGGTCTGCGCCTTGGCTTTATGGTGCTGCCGCCTGTGCTGTATCCCAAGATGCTGCAAGCCAAGCAAGCGGCTGATCTGCATACGCCAAGCTTGAACCAACGCGTGCTTTATGAGCTGCTGCATAGCGACTTCATCCCTAAGCACAAGCCAAGCATCCGCGCGCTGTATAAGTCGCAATTGGAAGCCATGTTAGGTGCGCTTGAGCGTGAAATGCCAAAAACCGTGACATGGAATAAACCCATTGGCGGCATGTTTTTGTGGCTCACACTACCCAAGCACATCCAGTCGCAAGCTTTGCTGCACAAGGTTGTGGAGCAAGGTGTTGCTTTTGTACCTGGTGCTGCTTTTTATGCCAACGAGAGCGAAATGGAACACAACAAATTGCGCCTCTCATTCGTTACTGCCAGCGTAGAGCAAATCAACAAAGGCATTGCGATTCTTGCCAAGTGCATTGCCGCTGAAGCTTAAAAAGGATTTTGATGAGCCGCGTTTTTAATTTCTCTGCTGGCCCCGCAGCCTTGCCCGAAAGCGTCTTGGCACAAGCCGCCGCTGAGATGCTGGATTGGCACGGTACAGGCATGAGCGTGATGGAAATGAGCCATCGCGGCAGTGACTTCATGGGCATTCACGCCGAAGCGCTTGCGGATCTGCGGGAATTGCTGGCAGTGCCTGCAAACTACAAAATCTTGTTTTTGCAAGGCGGCGGCTTGGGTGAAAACGCCATCGTGCCGCTCAATTTAATGCGCGGGGCAAGCGGCCATGCTAACGAAGCCGACATTGTCATCACGGGTGTGTGGTCAGAAAAATCGCACCTAGAAGCGCAGCGCTACGGCACCATGAATATCGTTGCAAGCGCCGTGGATACTGGCTTTACGCAAGTACCAGCTCCCGAGTCTTGGAAGCTAAGCAAAAGCTCAGCCTATTTGCACCTGTGCACCAACGAGACGATTAACGGTGTCGAGTATCACTTCACGCCCGATCTTGCTAAGTCGCATGGTGCGGCTTTTGCAGACATGCCCATCGTTGCGGATATGTCGTCCCACATTCTGTCGCGTCCTGTGGATGTCTCTAAATACGGACTCATCTACGGCGGCGCGCAAAAAAACATTGGCCCAGCAGGCCTCACCATCGCCATAGTGCGCGAGGATTTGCTGCTGAATGATGCGGGCGAGTCCAGAGCCCACCCCCTATGCCCGTCAGTGTTCAATTACAAGACGCTTGCGGAAACGGACTCGATGTACAACACGCCGCCTACCTACGGCATCTACATTGCTGGACTTGTGTTTAAGTGGCTCAAAGCGCAAGGCGGACTTGCCGCAATGGAAATGCAGAACCGCGCCAAAGCATCGCTCATCTACGGGTATTTAGATAGCACCGATTTTTATGCCAGCCGTGTGAACAAGGCGGATCGTTCACTGATGAACGTGCCTTTCTTCCTCAAAGACGAATCGCTGAACACCGATTTTTTGAAGGGCGCTAGCCAGACGGGACTCAAACAGCTTAAAGGACATCGCGCTATTGGTGGGATGCGTGCCTCTATCTACAACGCCATGCCACTGGCGGGCGTAGAAGCTTTAGTGGCTTATATGAAAGCGTTTGAACGCGCACATTAATGAAGATCCTGTTCAAGAGCTTGCTAGGACTACTCATTGCGAGTGGGGTGCTGGTCTTGATAGCCGCAGGTCTACTACATGGCTGGGTCGTGCCGCACATGGACGACTTACGACCGCGCATTGAAACGTATTTAAGCGAAAAGACAGAGCATAGCGTTCGTATTGGCAACATCACTGCTGAATCATCGGGGTTGCTCCCGTCTTTCGATTTAAAAGATGTGCAAATTTTAGATGCCGAGCAACATCTCGCTCTGGCGCTTGGGCGCGTGCAAGTCAGTGTGTCACCTTTGTCCTTACTCACCCTAGAGATTGATCGCCTCACTATTGATGCACCCACCTTGCAAGTGACGCGTGACGCAACAGGACAAATCACGGTTGCTGGCTTTAAAATTGATCGGGAAGCCACATCCAGCAAGGCTTCCGACTGGCTATTTTCACAAAAAGAAATTGTGATTCGCGGCGGCACCATCAGCTGGACAGACGCCCAACCACACTTATTCGGCGAAGCGAACGCACTACCAAGCGCCACGGTTAACAACGTGGCATTCACCTTAAAAAACGGCTTGCGCAGCCATAGCATTCTCTTGGAAGCCACGCCGCCTGTGGCCTTTGGGCGAGAAATACACATCACGGGTAAATTTTCGCAACCCTTGCTAGAGACGCACGCAGGACGCTGGCAAGCGTGGACAGGTCATGTAGATGTGTCCATTAAAAACATCCCAGAACTTGCAAGTCAAATCAAAGTGCGCACCGATTGGCCTATCCGCAATTTCAACATTGAAGGTGAGCAATTGATGCTCGATAGCCTAGCCAAACTCGCGAAGACTTTAGGGCAAACGTTGCTGCAGGACACCGTGCCAGAC
>JANPAS010000023.1:0-2464 GCA_031430035.1 Comamonadaceae bacterium
AAGCGCCGCCTCGTGCAGTTTGTGGGCAAGCTGATGCGCAAGCTGGACGACGAGCAATTAGCCGCGATTAATGCGGCGCTGCGGGATCAAGCACGCGGTGTGCCGCGTATTGCAAAAGCCACGGCTGAACCCAAGGCAGAAGAAGCCTCTGATGATGAGTGATGCGCTCGATCTCGTCAAAATCGAGACCATCAAAATTGGGGTGGTCTCGTGCAGCGACCGCGCAAGCCAAGGCGTGTACGAAGACAAAGGTTTGCCTGCGCTCAAAGAGTGGCTAGGCAAAGCCATCAAAAATCCCATCACGTTTGAAGCAAGGCTGATTCCCGACGAGCAAGCGGTGATTAGCCAAACGCTGATTGAACTTGTAGAGATAGGTTGCTCGTTGGTTTTAACGACAGGCGGCACAGGCCCATCAAAGCGCGACGTGACCGTGGAGGCCACGTTGGCCGTGGCTCACAAAGAGATGCCGGGTTTTGGCGAGCAAATGCGTCAGATCAGTTTGAAGTTTGTGCCGACCGCGATTTTGTCGCGCCAAACCGCGGTGATTAGAGACCAAGCGCTCATCATTAATTTGCCAGGGCAACCTAAGGCGATTGCAGAGACACTAGACGGCGGGATCTTTGCAGCAGTGCCCTACTGCGTCGATTTAATTGGTGGGCCGTACATCGAAACACATGAGGATGTGTGCAAGGCTTTTAGGCCGAAATCAGCTCAGAAGAACCCCCCTGTCAGCTTTGCTGACATCCCCCCTACTGCGTAGCGGGGGAACAATGCATTTGTTTGCCCCTACGGCAGTAGGGGAAATGCCCGCAGGGCAAAGGGGTTGCTTGCTAAATAGTAATCAGCCCTCTAAATCTTCGTCGGTAATGCCATAAGCCGTGAAAGCCGCGCCGCTATTGACTTCCAGCGATACGCCTTCTTTGGGCATGATGATGCGAGCAGGAATACCCACTGCCGTTGCGCCCGCAGGCACAGGTTTAATTACTACCGCGTTGCTACCAATTTTTGCGCCATCGCCCACAGTGAATCCGCCTAGTACTTTGGCACCCGCGCTGACGACCACGTTTTTGCCGAGCGTGGGGTGGCGCTTCACGCCTTTGTAGAGCGACGTGCCGCCCAGTGTCACGCCTTGGTAAATCGTGCAGCCATCGCCAATTTCAGCGGTCTCGCCCACCACCACGCCCATGGCGTGATCGAAAAAGACGCGATCACCCACGATAGCGCCAGGATGAATTTCGATACCTGTGAGCCAGCGCGAAAACACCGACAAAAAGCGCCCGAACCACTTGATGCCAAAGAGGTTACTCATCCAGCAAGCATGCGCCACGCGGTGCAGCATCACGGCGTGCAGGCCTGGGTAGCACGTGAGCACCTCAAACCAATGGCGCGCCGCAGGGTCGCGCTCTAGGATGCAGGCAATGTCGGTTCGAATTCGTTTAAACATGACTTGATTCTAAGAGCGCCGAGGCGCTTGTGCGTGTTCGGCTGTCCGCTGCGCCGCTCTGGCAATACCTCTCAGGATATTGATTTCTTCATCTCTGAGCTGGGCACGGTTAAAAATTTGCTGCATTCTTGGCATCAGCTTCATGGGTAGTTCAGGATCTAAATAGCCAATGTCCAGCATCATCTCTTCCCAGTGTTTGAGCAAGCCCGCGATTTGCTTTGCATCCGCCATTTTTTTAGATTCCACGTGTGGATTAGCGGCATCGGGCGCAGGATACTCTGGCCACGCTTTAGCTTGAATCAATTGCCACTCATACGCAATCAACTGGATTGCCGACGCTAAATTGAGCGAGCCAAACTTCGGGTTCGTCGGGATTTGCAGCGCAACGTGGCAACGGTACACATCCTCGTTTTTCATGCCGTAACGCTCTGAACCAAATAGAAAAGCAATGCCAGTGTCAATGGAATCAATGGTTGCATCACCCGCGCCAGCCGTCATATTGCCCGCAGCGACATTCCGCGCCGCAAACGCCTCCAGATGCTCTCTGGGTGCACGGGTAGGTGGACCAAAGTCGCGCGCCGTCATGGCCGTGGCGCACAGATGCGTCATGCCGTCCAGTGCCTCGTCTAGCGTCTCCACGATGCGACATTTGTCCAGCACGTCGTTGGCGCCGCTGGCACGCTGAATGGTCTCTTCGCGGCGCAGCACATTGGCCCAGCGCGGCGCAACCAAAACCATATCGTCAAAACCCATGGTTTTGAGAGCACGTGCCGCCGCGCCTACGTTCCCCGCGTGACTGGTGTTGATCAAGATAAAACGTGTTTGCATAAGCCGTGAACCGTAAAAATCGTAAAAATAAGTGAGGCAGGTAAAATGGTCGGTTATGACCCCTACAAGCAACATCCACCCCATGCTCAACATCGCCGTGTCTGCGGCACGTGCTGCGGGGGCCATCATCAACCGCGCGGCTCTCGATATTGAGTCCGTCCGCATCTCGCAGAAACTAGCCAATGACTTTGT
>JANPAS010000024.1:0-4184 GCA_031430035.1 Comamonadaceae bacterium
TTTTGCAGTTGCAAACCCATTTGCTCGGCGATGTTCATAAAGAGCTTGTTAAAGACTTCGAGCAGTACAGGATCGACCTGCGTGCCCACAGCATAGACGGCCTTACGTGCAGTGATGCGAGACATGACAAGGCAGTTGTGCTCGGTGAGTTTGGCTTGCCAACCTGCTTCAATCACGGTCGTAGCGTTCGGCTCGGCAATGATGGCGGGGCCTGTGAGCCGATCGCCGCAGCGCATGGATGCTCGCACCACCAAGGGCGCACCCGCCCAAGCGCCTTCCGAGTACATACGAACCGTGCTGTCGGCAGGCGTTTCGCGCGGCTCATGTAATGCAAGTAACGGCTCAAGCGGAGCGTCGCCGCTACTGATCGCTTCCACGGAAACCGCTTCCACTACCAGCGCCTTACCTTGCATCAAAAAGGCAAACCGCTGTTGATACGCCGCTTCAAACAGCGCTTGAATTTGCGCCGCGTCCATCGCTGCATTCACCTCCACCACCAACGCCGTATCCGTACCCTCATATTTAACATGCATACGCTGGAGGCCGCGTGGGCTAAGCCGTCCCAGCCCTTGTGCTTCGAGTGCCAATCTGGATGCGGCTTGCAGGCTAGCGAGTGTTTCAAAAATCGCTGGTAGCGCATCACGACTGAGTCGTTGCTCCACCGCCTGCTCGCGCATCACAGACTGATCCGCCAGCCCCATGCCATACGCCGACAGCACGCCCGCCAGCGGGTGCACCAGCACGCTCGTCATCCCCAGTGCGTCCGCGACCAAGCACGCATGCTGCCCGCCCGCGCCGCCAAAACATTGCAGCGTGTAGCGCGTCACGTCGTAGCCCCGCGCCACTGATATTTTTTTGATCGCATTGGTCATTTGCTGCACCGCGATTTGCAAAAATCCTTCCGCCAAACTCTCAGCCGATTTGCCCGTTGCACGAGCTAACACATCAAATTTTTCGCGCACCGCGCCTGCGTCCAAACGCTCATTCGCCGCTTTGCCAAAGAGCGCAGGAAAGTGATCGGGCTGAATCTTGCCGAGCAGCACATTCGCATCCGTCACCGCCAGTGGTCCGCCGCGTCTATAGCAAGCAGGACCTGGGTTTGCGCCCGCACTCTCAGGTCCCACTCTTAGCCGTGCGCCGTCAAACTGCAGCAGCGAGCCGCCGCCCGCCGCCACGGTGTGAATGCTCATCATCGGGGCGCGCATCCGCACACCCGCCACCTGCGTTTCAAACTCGCGCTCAAACTCGCCCGCAAAGTGCGACACATCAGTGGACGTGCCGCCCATGTCGAAACCAATGACCTTATTTATTTTTGCTACTTGCGCCGTCCGCGCCATCCCCACAATCCCGCCAGCAGGCCCAGACAAAATCGCGTCCTTGCCAGCAAACGAATGGGCTTCTACCAATCCACCCGACGACTGCATAAAGTACAGCGGCACACCAGGCAGTTGGCTAGAGACTTGCGCCACATAACGACTCAAAATCGGTGAAAGGTACGCGTCCACCACCGTCGTGTCGCCGCGACCAATCAACTTCATTAATGGACTAACTTTGTGGCTCACGCTGACTTGCGTAAAGCCAAGCTCACGTGCGATTCTTTCGGCTACCAGTTCATGATCGTGATAGCGATAACCATGCATAAAGACGATAGCGGCACTCGTGTAGCCCTTATCCCGTATGGCTTGCAGGCCGATTCGGAGGGCTGCTTCATCCAACGGCTGCACGACTTCGCCATCTGCGCCCATGCGCTCGTTCGCTTCAATCACGTCGCTATAAAGCAACTCGGGCAGCATGATGTTGCGATCAAAAATCTTGGGGCGATTTTGGTAGGCGATGCGTAGCGCGTCTTTAAACCCAAGCGTCGTGACTAACACCGTCTGTTCGCCCTTGCGTTCGAGCAGTGCATTGGTTGCCACGGTCGTGCCCATCTTCACGCACTCCACTAAATCGCTGGTGATCGCCGCGCCTTTTGCGAGTCCCGTGTGCAATTCAAGCAAAGCCCGAATGCCCGCCACCGCCGCGTCTTTGTATTGTTCTGGGTTTTCGGAGAGCAGTTTGTGCGTGACAAGGCTAAAAGTGCCGTCCTGATTGGGCTTGCGACCCACCACATCGGTAAACGTACCGCCACGGTCAATCCAAAATTGCCATAGCGGATTCGCTTGTTTGAGAGTTTTCATAGATGTAAAAAATTAATTACGCACGACTTGGCATCAATGCCCCGCCTGGGTCTACCTACTTAGAGACGCCCATGACCAAATCGGGAAGGATGGTGACGATTTGCGGGAATAGTGTGACCAGTACGATGCAAATAACTAGACAAAAGAAAAACGGAATCGCAGCCACTGCAATCGTGTTGCTGTCTTTTCCAGTCATGTTTTGCAACACAAATAAATTGAATCCTACTGGCGGCGTGACCTCGGCAATCTCAACTAGCAAAATCACAAAGATGCCAAACCAAATTAAGTCGAATCCAGCCTTTTGCACCATGGGCATAACCACAGCAGCAGTCAACACAATCATGCTGATGCCATCTAGGGCTGTACCCAGTACCAAGTAGACAACCACCAAACAGGCAATCAAGGCGTAGGGTGATAAGTTCATTGAATTTACCCATTCGGCCAGTTCACGTGGCACACCAGTAAAGGCCATGGTTTTAGTCAAAAATGCTGCTCCAGCCAGGATGAACATGATCATGCAGCTGGTGCGGGTAGCGCCCATCAATGCATCATTAAAGTTTGTCCACGTCAATGAGCGACTCCATGCAGCCAAAGCCAGAGAACCCAATACGCCGTAGGCTGCGCACTCAGTAGCGGTTGCCCAGCCTGCAATCAAAGACCAACATATAAAAACGATGAGCAAAGCACATGGAATAAGGTTTTTAGACAACCGAAGTTTTTCTATAAAGCTTGTCTCAGGCTCTGGCGGCGGCATTTTGTCTTTATTTCGAATCGACCACCAAGCGATATAGCCCGAGAACAGTCCCATCAATAAAAGTCCAGGTAAAAAACCTGCCAAAAATATACGGATGATTGATGCGTCTGCTGCTACGGCATAGACCACCATCGTGATGGAGGGCGGGATCAAAATACCCAGCGTTCCAGCGGTAGCTAAAGAACCTAGCGCAATTTTTTCGTCATACCCACGTTTTTTAAGTTCTGGCAGTGAGACCTTGGCAATCGTGGCACACGTAGCCGCTGATGAGCCTGAGACCGAGCCAAAAATACCGCAGCCCAAAATCGTGGTGTGAAATAACCGCCCTGGCACACGATTAAGCCACGGGGCTAGTCCAGTAAACATCTCTTCGCTGAGCTTGGTGCGAAACAAAATTTCCCCCATCCATATGAAGAGCGGCAGTGCCGCCAGTTCCCAGCTAGCATTACTTTCCCAAAAAGCTGAAAAAAGATTCAGGCCAGGTTGTGTTGATGTGAAAAATGCTTGTCCCACCCAACCGCAAATGGCCAGCGTCATCGCTATCCATACACCGCCCGATAGCAGCACCATCATGAGGATGAGCAAAATGCCACCAATAGTCAAAATATCCATGTCGTGCTTTCAAATATCGGAGGAAAAATCGCCTTTGGCATGGCGTTCGGCGGTTAATCGCACAAAGGTCGGTACACCGCCTCGCGCCACAATCACAAACTCATCCAACACTGCCACTAGTAAGAGAACTGCGCCAAACGCAAAGCTCAGCTGTGGAATCCAAATTGGCAAGGGCAACAGCCCTTGCGCCAGCTCCTTGAACTCATAGCTTTGGTAGGTAAAACGGCAGGCCCACCACGCCAAATAAGCTACCGCAACAAGAGCGATAAACAAACTGACAAGTTCAAGCGCTCTCCTTACTTTAGGGCTTACCTTCTCCAGTACCAACGTCACTCTTACAAAATCCCCATGCTTAAAGGCGTGTGCCATAGTTAAAAAAGCCGCTGCGGCGCACAACCATGACACGATGTCATTGGTTGCTCCCGTATTCAGACCGAACTCACGTCCCAACGACTGAAACACCATCAGCGCACAAATGAGAGCAACGCACACAGCCCCTACTACAGCCGAAGCCATATAAATCGCGTCTAGGCCTGCTCGTAACGCAGACGGAGGATTGCTAGTTGTGGTGGTGGGTTGCGTCATATGTTCACCTTACTTTTTGTTGTATGCGTCGATGATGGCTTTGCCCTCAGCACCTG
>JANPAS010000025.1:0-70669 GCA_031430035.1 Comamonadaceae bacterium
TTCGCGAAAAGTTAAAAAATCAGCGTGATCGGGAGTCATATCAAATGCGATTTTGAGCATCCCGCGTGCGCCTGCGCCTGCCATCGGACGATAGAGTGCGTCTGGTAATGAGGGCATGCCGCGATCACGCCGCATCTTGTCAGCGGCAGCGCCTAGATCGGGGGCGCTGTCGATCAGTGTTCCATCTAAGTCAAAAAAAATAGCGGCTGGTTTTGTGAGTTGTTTTGCAGTGCTCATGTTTTTTGCGTCGCAATCATGTAGTTGACGCTGGTGTCTGAATTTAAGGTGTAGCGCTGAGTCATTGGGCTGTAGCCCAATCCCTGCGTGGCTTGTGGGCTAAGGCCGCTACTTCGTGCCCAGCGCATCAGTTCGGCGGGTTGGATAAATTTAGCGTATTCGTGCGTGCCGCGTGGAATGAGTCCGAGCACGTATTCCGCACCCACAATCGCCGACGCAAACGATTGCAAGTTGCGGTTGATGGTGGAAAAAAACACCCACCCGTTTGGTTTGACTAAAGCCGCGCAAGCCCGAACGATGGCAGCAGGATCGGGTACATGCTCCAACATTTCCATGCAGGTCACTACATCAAATGATGCTGGCGTTTCCTCTACCAACGCCTCTGCACTGATCTCGCGATAGCTCACGCTGGGCGTACCTGCTTCCAGCGCATGCAATTGTGCAATTTGCAGTGATTCACGACCAAGATCGATACCCAAGACCGATCCTCCAGCCTCATTCGCCGTCGCCGTACGCGCCATGCTATCGGCAAGAATACCTCCGCCGCAGCCCACGTCCAGTATGCGCTTCCCGCTAAGCGGTGCTATTGACTCTATCCATCCTAAGCGCAAAGGGTTGATGGTGTGTAGCGCGCCAAACGAGCGACTGCTGGTATCCCACCAGTCGTGTGCGACGTCGGTAAATTTGGCGAGTTCGGTCGCATCAAAATTTTTATTCATGTTGTAATTGTCTCTTATGACTTCAACTCAAAACATCGCAGCGCCTATCGCAGTTGTGGGCAGCGGCATTGCCGGTTTGTCCGCCGCTTGGCATTTGGCGCAGGATTCGCGCGTTCGCGTGACACTCTACGAATCCGACGTGCGCTTAGGCGGTCACGCGCACACGGTGGACGTAACCATTGGCGGCAAAACCTTTGGCGTGGACACGGGATTTTTAGTCTTCAATCACAAAACCTATCCAGGCCTCACGCCATTTTTTGAGCAACTTGGCGTAGTGACAGCGCCATCCGATATGGGGTTTTCTGTGCAAGTCGGGAAATCTCTTGAATGGGCGGGGAACAGCTTATCGAGCGTTTTTACTCAGCGCAAAAACTTGGCTAGCCCCCGCTTTTGGCGAATGCTCGGTGACATGCTGCGCTTTAACAAGGCCGCGACTCGCTTTGCACTCGCGCCCCCTAACTCTACGCAAACCTTGGGTGAGTATTTGCTTGCCAACGGCTACTCAGATGCGCTGCGCGACTGGTATCTGATCCCGATGGCGGCTGCGATTTGGAGCTGCCCGACCGAAACCATGCTGGCGTACCCGATGGCGACGTTCGCGCGCTTTTGCCATAACCATGGACTGTTGCAAATCACCAATCGTCCGCAGTGGTACACGGTGCAGGGCGGTTCTCGTCAGTACGTAGAAAAGGTTCGGAAAGTCTTGATCGACAAGGGCTGCGAGCTACGTCTGGGGCAAGCGGTGACAAAGATCGTGCGGACGGATGATGGCGTGACTTTGCACACGGCAGTTGGCTCGGAGCGATTTGATGCGGTAGTGATTGCCACGCATTCTGACCAAGCGCTGCGCTTGTTGGATGCGGCGACAAAGGACGAGCAGCGCATCCTCGGTGCGATTCGCTATCAGCCGAATCGTGCCGTGCTGCATATGGATTCATCCGTGCTGCCGAGCCACCCGCGTGCGTGGGCGGCGTGGAATTACGAAACGCAGTCCAGCGATGCCAACCCTGACAGCCAGCGCGTCTGCCTGCACTATTTACTCAACAAATTACAGCCGCTGCCTGTGGGTTTGGACACGCCCGTGCTGGTGAGCTTGAATCCGCTAAGCCCCATAGATCCAGCCAAAGTGATTCAAACGTTTGACTACGACCACCCTGTATTTGACAGTGGCGCGATTGCGGCGCAGCAAGCGCTGTCCAGCATTCAAGGGGATAGGGCGAATAGAGCAGGGGGAGGCATCTGGTTTGCTGGCGCGTGGGCGAACTATGGGTTTCATGAAGACGGCTTCCAGTCGGGCAGGTCGACCGCAGAGGCCTTGCTGGCAGGTTTGAAATGAAACCCTCTTTGGCCATTGAGTTTGGCTTTGGCGTGACGCGTCATAAAAGACTATGGCCTAAAGAAAATAGTTTCGAGGTGGGTAGCGTGTTTGTGCGTCTTCCTATGCGAGCCATTTTTCAAAAAGGTACTGCCCGGCAGCCCGCATCTAGATTAGCCTGTGGGCTATTTGGCCTGAACAAGCCCAGCCTGCTTGGCTTTGCGGACAACGACCATTTTGAGGGCAGCAGAGCGCACGGAAGCGCCTTGGCAGCACTCGATAAACTGCTGGCGGAGCAGGGCGTCACGTCCTGCACAGGCACTGCTGCGGGCGAGGTGTGGCTGCACACATTCCCGCGTGTGTTGGGCTATGCGTTCAAACCCGTGAGTTTTTGGTTTTGCCACGATAGCGTGGGCGTGCTTCGCGCCGCTCTGGTCGAGGTGCACAACACCTTTGGCGAGCAGCATTGCTATTTGCTGCATCACAAAGACGGCTCGCCGCTGGTGGATGGACAAACCGTGGTGGCGCAAAAGGTGTTTCATGTCAGCCCATTTTTCCCTGTGCGCGGCGAATATCGCTTCAGATGGCACATTGGAGTGACCGCTTTGAATCCAAACCGCTCGGTGGTGCGTATTGACTATATGGACGCGCACCACCATCCCGAGCAGCCGCATGACATCACGCTATCGACCAGTATTTCTGGCAGGCATGAACCTGTGACGGTTTTGAGTAGCCTACGCGTCTTGTTCGGGTATCCGCTGCACGCCTTGATGGTAGTCTTGCGGATACATTTTCAAGCGCTCAAGCTATGGTGCAAGGGCGCGCGTTTTTACCGTTTGCCTATCAAGCCTTCTATCGATGTCACGCACAGTCAATGAACGCCTCATTTTTGGAATGCTGGAGAAACTCCAGCATGGCACATTAACCCTCCGAGCGCCGAGTGGTGAGGTGCTCGAATTTGGCACTCGTGCAGACCAAGCGCCCTATGGCTTAGCGGCCGATCTCCAGATTTTGGACAAGCAGGTCTACAGTGATATTTTGCGCGGCGGTGATATCGCTTTTGCCGAAATGTTTATGCACGGCAAAGTGACCACGACTGATTTGCCGCAGCTCCTCAAACTGTTTGCACGCAATCGCCAAGCCATTGAAGCCGCACTGCATGGCAGTTGGTGGGGTGTCTTGTTAGATCGTTTGCTGCATGTATTTAGGCGCAACACCAAGCGGCAAGCGCGCAAAAACATCGAGGCGCATTACGACCTTGGCAATGACTTTTATCAGTTGTGGCTAGACCCCAGCATGACCTACAGCAGCGCTTTGTTTTCGGGCGCTGAGTCTTTGCCAGCGGCGCAGGAAGCCAAGTACCAACGCGTGCTGGGGCAGTTAGGCGACGCTAAAAATATCTTGGAAATTGGTTGTGGCTGGGGTGGTTTTGCGGATGTGGCAAGCGCAGCGGGACGACGCATCACGGGGTTGACGCTCTCGACCGAACAGTTGAATTATGCCAATGAGCGGCTCGCCAAGCTGGGGCGAGGACATGCGGTGAATTTGAAATTACAAGACTACCGTGATGAGTCTAAGCAATACGACGAAAAATATGATGGGGTGGCCAGCATCGAAATGTTTGAAGCCGTCGGCGAAGCGTATTGGCCTTCCTACTTTGCGTGCATCGCGCGCAACTTAAAAGCGGGTGGACGGGCTTGTATTCAAAGCATCACGATTAAGGATGAGCTGTTTGATCGTTATCGCAAGGGGACAGATTTTATCCAACGCTATATTTTCCCTGGCGGCATGTTGCCAAGCCCGAGCGTCTTTGCGCAGGTCGCATCCAGTCATGGCTTGCGCGTGGTTGAGACGTTTGAGTTTGGCACTGACTATGCGCGGACGCTGGCGGTATGGCGGAGTCATTTTTTAGCTAAATTGACGGAGGTGCGCGCGCTGGGTTATCCGGAAAAATTTATTCGTATGTGGGATTTTTATTTAGCCTATTGCGAAGCAGGGTTTGAATCGGGTGATACCAGCGTGATGCATTTCACGTTAGAAAAAACGTGATGATGTCGCCATGAGCTTCAATCCCCAAATCAAACCAACCGATTGGCAAGGCAAAAGCGTTTGGCTGATTGGTGCGTCTACGGGCATTGGCGAGGCATTGGCGCGCAAGCTCTCTAGCCTGGGTGCTCATGTGATTTTGAGTGCGAGGAACGCGGAGCGTTTAACCAAGCTCTCAAACGAGCTACCTCGCTCTAGCCCATTAGCGATGGACTTCACCGATGGCAAGGCGGTAGAAGTCATATGGCATAAGGCTTGCGAAGCATCAGCTCCAAGCGTCATGCCCGATATGGTGATTGTGAACGCGGGTAGCTACGAGCCGATGCTGGCCAAGGATTTTGATCTTGCCCGCGCCAAGCAGCAGTTCGAGGTCAATGTGGGCGGTCCACTCAACGTGCTGGCAGAGGTGCTGCCTGCGTACCTAGCTGCCAAGCGTGGACATGTGGTGCTGGTCTCTAGCGTGGCGGGCTACCGTGCGCTACCCAAAGCCTTGGTGTACGGCGCTAGCAAGTCGGCGCTCTGTTACATGGCGGAGACGCTGTATTTGGAGCTGGCAAACAAGGGAGTCGCCGTGACGCTGGTGTGCCCTGGGTTTGTCAAAACGCCTCTGACGGCTGACAATGATTTCGACATGCCAGCGCTGATTTCTGCCGCCGAGGCGGCGGAGCATATCGTGCGTGGACTTACTAAAGGCGAGTTTGAAATTCACTTTCCCAAGCGGTTTACGCGCTTCTTAAAAGTGCTGGGTTGGTTGCCGCGCAGTCTTTATTTCAAACTGGTGAGAAAACTTTTATGAGCGCACTATTTGATATTGACACTGCTGCAAGCCACATCCAACGTGGCTTTGAAGACCTCACGCTGGCTGGTGTTGATACGCTTGCGCAGCTGTATGCGGTGGATGCTAGATTTAAAGACCCATTTAACGATGTGCAAGGACGCCGCGCGATTGCGCACATCTTTAGCCACATGTTTAGCCAAGTGGATGAGCCTAAGTTTGTAGTCACGGCATTGATTACCAAAGAACGCGTGCTTGGCAGCGACCCACAAATCTTTATGCGCTGGGACTTTTCGTTTGTGGCGCGCGGCAGGGCGCAGACGATTCACGGTGCGACGCATTTTGAATTGAATGCGGAGGGTCTTATCGCCTTGCACCGCGACTACTGGGATGCCGCTGAAGAGCTGTATGAAAAAATTCCTGTGCTAGGCTCCATCTTGCGATGGTTGAAATCTAAACTCAAGGCATAAAGACTGGACGTAAAAAAACCTGCCGAAGCAGGTTTTTTTGTGAATTCAAACAGAATTACTTGTTTGAGCGTGTTCCCACAACTTCGATCTCAACGCGGCGGTTTTTAGCCTTGCCTTCTTTGGTCTTGTTGTCAGCAACTGGCTGCTTCTCGCCTTTGCCTTCGGTGTAAACGCGGTTTTTCTCAATGCCTTTAGACACCAAGTAAGCCTTCACAGCTTCAGCGCGCTTGACAGACAATGTTTGGTTGTATGCATCGCTAGCATCAGAGTCGGTGTGACCCACAGCGATGATGACTTCTAAGTTGATTGCTTTAACTTTGCTGGTTAAATCGTCAAGCTTGGCTTTGCCATCAGTTTTGAGTACTGATTTGCCAGAATCAAAGAAAGCGTCAGCAGCGTAAGTGACTTTAACTGCTGCAGGAGGTGCGGGAGGTGCGGGAGGTGCAACAGGCGCAGCGGCTTTAGGTGCCATAGCGGCAGCTGGTGCTGCTGGCATAGCAGCTTTAGGAGCCATTACCGGTGCAATTGCGCCATCGCAACCTTCGGTTGCGGTAGCCGGTGTCCATGTGCCACTTCTCCAGCAAAGACCTTCTGCTCCGCTCTTCCAAGTGGGACCAGTTGAGCTATTCCAGTTTTGTGCGCTAGCAGCAGTTGTAACGAGCGCGATAGCGGTGAAAAGCATTGCTACTTTATTGAGTTTCATTGTGAGTCCTCGAGTTTAAAAATAAATGCAGCAAGGCTGCGGAAAAAATGTGACCGGCGGCGGTTTTTTAACCACACGGAGCGTATGGTACATCAAAATCATCACTATTCCACGATTCGTTGTCCTCTAAAATCTAGGGGTTTACATAAATACAACAAAATACTGAGTCAACATACCCATGCAATTCGCCAAAGAAACACTCCCTATTAGTCTAGAGGAGGAAATGCGCCGTAGCTACCTTGATTACGCGATGAGCGTGATTGTGGGACGGGCGCTTCCCGATGCGCGCGATGGTCTTAAACCTGTGCATCGTCGGGCACTTTTTGCGATGCACGAACAAAACAACGACTGGAATCGGCCGTTTAAAAAGTCAGCTCGTATCGTCGGTGACGTGATGGGTAAATACCATCCGCATGGCGATAGCGCCATTTATGACACCATTGTTCGGATGGCTCAGCCGTTTTCGCTACGGCACATGCTGGTGGATGGACAAGGCAATTTTGGCTCAGTAGACGGTGATAACCCCGCCGCTATGCGTTACACCGAAATCAGGCTCACCAAAATTGCGCATGAAATGTTGGCCGATATTGACAAAGAAACCGTCGATTTTGGCCCTAACTACGACGGCTCGGAAAAAGAGCCGTTGGTACTACCTAGCCGCATTCCTAATTTGCTCATCAACGGCTCGTCGGGCATTGCCGTGGGTATGGCGACCAACATCCCTCCACACAATTTGAATGAAGTGGTCGACGCGTGTTTGCACATGCTCAAACATCCAGATGCTTCCATTGACGATTTGATGGAAATCATCCCTGCACCAGACTTCCCGACTGCCGGCATTATTTATGGCATGAACGGTGTGAAAGATGGTTACCGCACAGGGCGCGGACGCGTCATCATGCGTGCCAAAGTGCATTTTGAAGATATTGATAAAGGCCAGCGCCAATCCATCATCGTGGATGAGTTGCCGTATCAGGTGAATAAAAAGACGTTGCAAGAGCGTATTGCTGAGTTGGTCAACGAGAAAAAAATCGAAGGCATCTCGCATATTCAAGATGAGTCTGACAAAAGCGGTATGCGCTTGGTCATTGAACTCAAGCGCGGTGAAGTGCCCGAGGTGGTGCTGAACAACTTGTATAAGCAAACGCAGTTGCAAGATTCGTTTGGCATGAACATGGTGGCCTTGATTGATGGACAGCCTAAGTTGTGCAACCTTAAGGATTTAATTAGCGTCTTCTTATTGCATCGCCGCGAAGTGGTGACGCGCCGTACCGTTTTCACACTTAAAAAAGCACGAGATCGTGGTCACGTGCTCGAAGGCCTTGCTGTGGCTTTGGCCAATATCGATGATTTCATCGCGCTCATTCGTAGCGCCCCGACACCCCCTGTGGCTAAAGCGGCTCTCATGCAAAAAACATGGGATAGCGCCATCGTGCGCCAGATGCTGACGCGCACGCGCGCCGATGGCTCTGCCGTCAATGCCGATGATTACCGCCCGAACGGGCTTGAGGCTGAGTTTGGTTTGCAAAGCGATGGGCAATATCGCTTGTCTGAAACGCAGGCACAAGAGATTTTGCAAATGCGTCTCCAGCGCTTGACGGGTCTTGAGCAGGACAAAATCGTTTCCGAATACCGCGAGGTGATGAGCGAGATCGAAGACTTGCTTGACATTTTGGCTAAGCCTGAACGCGTCTCCACCATCATTAGCGATGAGCTCACCGCCGTGCGTACCGAGTTTGGCCAGACCAAGCTGGGTCTGCGCCGCAGCGTGATCGAACATTCCGCATTTGACCTTTCCACGGAAGACTTGATTACGCCGACGGATATGGTTGTGACCATGAGTCACAGTGGCTATATTAAGAGCCAGCCGCTCTCAGAATACCGTGCACAAAAGCGCGGCGGACGTGGCAAGCAAGCAACTGCGACCAAAGAAGACGATTGGATCGAGCAGCTCTTTATTGCGAATACACACGACTACATCCTGTGCTTTAGCAACCGTGGGCGTATGTACTGGCTCAAAGTATGGGAAGTGCCCGCGGGTTCGCGTGGTTCGCGTGGTCGCCCGATTGTCAATATGTTCCCGCTCGCCGAGGGCGAAAAAATTACCGTCGTGCTGCCAGTCACGGGTGATAACCGCACCTTCCCAGCCGACCATTACATCTTCATGGCGACCAGCATGGGTACCGTGAAGAAGACGCCGCTTGATGACTTCTCCAATCCCCGTAAGGCAGGCATTATTGCGGTCGATTTGGACGATGGTGATTTCTTGATCGGCGCAGCACTGACCGATGGCAAGCATGATGTGATGTTGTTCTCGGATGGTGGTAAAGCCGTTCGTTTTGATGAAAACGATGTGCGTCCTACCGGCCGCAATTCACGCGGCGTGCGAGGCATGATGCTCGACGAAGGCATTAACGTCATTGCCATGTTGGTGGCCGAAGACGAACAGCAATCGGTGCTGACCGCCACTGAAAACGGTTATGGAAAACGCACCTCTATTGGCGAGTACACCCGCCATGGACGTGGCACTAAGGGCATGATTGCGATTCAACAGTCCGAGCGCAACGGCAAAGTTGTGGCGGCAACGCTGGCGCACTCTGAGGACGAAGTGATGCTGATTACGGACAAAGGCGTTTTGGTTAGAACCCGTGTGTCAGAAATCCGCGAAATGGGTCGTGCCACACAAGGCGTGACTTTAATGTCGCTGGATGACGGTTCAAAATTGAGTGGCTTGCAGCGCATTGTTGAGAATGATGCTGCTGTGGATGCCGAGGCCGAAGGTGATGCAGATACGGATGGAGCGACTAACGAAGGCACGGAAGGAACGCCCGAGTGAAGACGCTTCCCCAGTTGCGCGTCGAAATTGATGCGGTTGACCAGCAGATGCTGGCGCTACTCAATCAGCGTGCAGCTCTCGCCCACGAAGTCGGCGTGGTTAAAAAACTAGACGGCTCGCCCGTGTTTCGTCCTGACCGCGAAGCTCAGGTGATTGCCAAGATGCAGGCCGCAGGATCGATACTCAAACCCGAAGGCGTTGCGGCTATTTGGCGTGAAATCATGTCGGCTTGCAGGGCGCTGGAAGAGACTCAGCAAGTTGCATTTTTAGGTCCCAAAGGCACTTATAGCGAAGAGGCTGCGATTGAGTTTTTTGGCTCATCCATGGGATCGCTACCTTGCCAATCGATTGACGAAGTGTTTCGCGCTACAGCCTCTGGTAGCGCCGAGTTTGGCGTGGTGCCGATTGAAAACTCGACAGAAGGCGTGATTGCACGCACGATGGATTTGCTGCTTGCGTCCAATGTCCACATCGTTGGTAACGTCAACTTAATGGTTCGGCACAACTTGCTGCGTCAGTCGGAAGCGATGGATGGCATTACGGTGGTTTATGGTCATCCTCAAGCTTTAGCGCAGTGCCAAGCTTGGCTGTCCAAGCATCTACCAAACGCAGAGCGAAGAGTCGCCTCCAGCAATGCAGAAGGTGCTCGCCAGGCCACACTAGATAAGGCTTTTGCGGCCATTGCCAGCCACCGAGCAGGCGTTGAATTTGGCCTGCAAACGGTCGCCAAAGCGATTCAGGATGAAGTGCACAACCGCACGCGCTTTGCCGTGATTTGCCGCCCTGAAGTCTTGCCACTACCTGCCAAAACAGGGCGTGATGCAGTCAGCCTTGTGGTCTCAGTCAAAAACCAACCCGGTGCATTGCATGATTTGCTTGTGCCCATGAAAACGCACGGCGTGTCGATGACGCGATTTGAGTCGCGTCCTGCGCGCTCGGCCGAGTGGGAATACAACTTTTATATTGATCTGGTGGGGCATGTGAGTGATGCACCTGTGGCGGCAGCACTTGCCGAGCTGCAAGCGCTGTGTGCCTTCTACAAGGTGCTGGGCTGTTATCCAGCAGCCGATTGATGAAAAAATTCAAACAACTCGGGCTGATTGGCTGCGGCATGATGGGCGGCTCCTTCGCCTTGGCGCTTAAGCGGGCAGGTTTGGTTGAGCGTGTGGTGGGCTACAACAAATCGCCTAGCAAAACTGAGACTGCCAAGCGAATGGGGATTATTGATGACGCTGCCGCCTCCATTTTGCAAGCGGTGATGGGGTCTGATTTGGTTTTGATTGCAGTCCCTGTATCAGCCACTTATGACGTTCTGAAATCCGTGCAATTTGGTTTGAATAAGGACGCGCTGATCTTAGACGTGGGATCAACGAAGCAAAGTGTGATTCAAGCGGCTGAAACTGTCTTCGGTGCATTGCCATCTAATTTTGTGCCGTCGCACCCTATTGCAGGCAAAGAGCAGGCAGGGATAGAAGCAGCAGACGCTGATTTATATGTGGGTAAGCGTGTCATTTTGACGCCCACAGGACGCACTGACGGCAGCGCTATTGCAAATGCAATGGCTGTTTGGAAATCGCTCGGAATGAGCGTTTCGCAGATGACATCCACTGAGCATGATGAGATCTTTGCTGCTGTAAGTCATTTTCCGCATTTGTTAGCGTTTGCTTACATGAATGGCATTGCGGGTCAAAGCGAGGCGCGGCAATTTTTGCAAATGGCGGGTCCCGGGTTTAAAGATTTCACACGTATTGCGGCGGGTGATCCAGAGCTATGGAGCGATATATTTTTCGCAAATAGCCAAGAGATTCTTAAACAATCGACCGCCATGTCATCGAGCTTAAAAAAATTAGAAGACGCGATGCGCTTGGGTAGTCCACAGACTTTGAAAGAACTTATTGCCACGGCCAGTGCGCTTCGTAGCGGTTGGACACTCAGTAACAAAAGCGCTGTTGACGATATTTAACGCCTAATGAGCTTCTATGTTTGATACTGTATTTTTAGATATTCCACCGCTGCAAACGGTTGCTGGCACTGTCCTTTTGCCAGGCTCCAAAAGCATTTCTAATCGCGTACTGTTGCTCGCGGCGCTGTGCGAAATGGGGGGCGATGAGCTGACGCAAATTCACGACCTGCTCGACTCTGACGACACGCGCGTGATGGTGACAGCGCTGACACAACTCAAAGAAAAATCGATTGAGACAAAAAAGCTGTTTTTGGGAAATGCGGGTACAGCGATGCGGCCCTTGACGGCAGCGCTAGCTTTGCGTGGCGGCCAAATGGGTGGCTATGAATTGTCTGGTGTCCCGCGCATGCATGAGCGCCCGATTGGTGATTTGGTCGATGCGCTCAGGTTGCTTGGCTGTGATATTCAATATCTAGGAAACGAAGGCTTCCCGCCGCTCAAAATTGGCGAGCCCAAACTGAAGTTGGATGCGCCTATTCGAGTGCGCGGCGATGTCTCCAGCCAGTTTTTGACGGCGCTGTTGCTGGCGTTGCCGCTCGTGGCGACGCAGGATATTCATGTCGATGTGATTGGCGAGTTGATTTCTAAACCCTACATCGACATCACGATTAAGCTCTTGGCACGTTTTGGCGTGACCGTGCAGCAAGAGGGCTGGAGCAGGTTCACGATTCCAGCGGGATCCAAATACACGTCGCCCAAAGAGATTTACGTGGAAGCTGATGCTTCGTCTGCAAGTTATTTTGTGGCGCTAGGTGGGCTGGCGGCCACGGCGGATAAGCCTTTGCAGATCTTGGGCGTGGGTGCAAATTCAATACAAGGTGACATCAAATTTATTGAGGCTGCGGCCCAAATGGGCGTGCAGGTCAAATCGGAAGCGAATAGCCTCACGGTTTGGCGAGCCGATTGGTCAAAAACAACTGGGTTTTTAAAAGCGATTGAGCTCGATTGCAATCACATCCCCGATGCTGCCATGACACTGGCTGTGATGGCACTGTATGCCGATGGCACAACGACGCTTCGCAACATCGCCAGCTGGCGCGTGAAAGAAACCGACCGCATCGCTGCCATGGCGATTGAGTTGAGAAAGTTAGGCGCAACGATTGAAGAGGGCGCGGATTACATTCGCATTACACCCCCTAGTATCTCCTCGCTAGGCCATACTGGATGGCGCTTTGCGAGCATCCATACCTACGACGATCACCGCATGGCGATGTGCGCGTCGTTGGCGGCGTTTAATCCAGCTGGCTTACCCGTACGCATTGAAGATCCCAAATGCGTGGCAAAAACCTTCCCTGATTACTTTGAAGCGTTGTTTTCGGTGGCAGAGACCCAATCGGCAAATATCCCGGTGATTTGCATCGATGGCCCAACGGCTTCTGGCAAGGGGACGCTGGCGTCTTTGGTGGCGAAACAATTAGGCTATTACTATTTAGATTCAGGCGCGTTGTACCGCTTAGTTGGCTTTGCCGCTATCAAAGCCGGTGTGAATTTGGATGATGAGGCCGCGGTTGCCACCATTGCCTCGCAGATGCTGGTGGGCTTTGATAGCGATCGCATCAGCCTTTCTGGTATTGATGTATCGGACGATATTCGCTCGGAAGCCTCTGGAATGTTGGCCTCCAAGGTGTCCGCCCTTCCAGCCGTGCGCCAGGCCTTGTTTGATTTGCAATTAGGTTTTCGCAAGCTCCCAGGCTTGGTTGCCGATGGTCGCGACATGGGTACGGTGATTTTCCCAGAGGCCCCACTCAAAGTGTTTTTGACGGCAAGCGCGGCAACAAGAGCCGATCGGCGGTACAAGCAGTTGATTTCTAAGGGAATTTCTGCTAAAATCGACAGTCTTCGCGCAGACCTTGAGGCACGCGACGCTAGGGATCAATCCCGTAGCGCCGCTCCTCTTGTTGCTGCTAAAGACGCGATTCAGTTAGATAACTCCAATCTCACGATTGAAGACTCCGTAGCCCAAGTGCTCTCGTGGTGGTCTAGCCGCTTCGCACCCAGCCAGCTTTAGTCGCCTTTGTAAATGCGCTCATTCCGAGTGCATAAAAGTACCGACTTCCAACAAGCTTGGCTAAGAAAGAAAAAACTAAATGTCAGAATCTTTTGCCGCCCTATTTGAAGAATCCCTACAACGCAGTGAAATGCGTACGGGCGAAGTTATCACCGCTGAAGTCGTTCGCGTTGACCACAACCACGTTGTTGTAAACGCTGGCCTCAAGTCTGAGTCGTTCATCGACATCAACGAATTTAAAAACGACCAAGGCGTTCTCGAAGTCCAAGTGGGCGACTTCGTGTCGGTCGCCATCGACTCCATCGAAAACGGCTTTGGCGACACTATGCTGTCGCGCGATAAAGCTAAGCGTTTGGCGAGCTGGATGAGCCTTGAGAAAGCGCTCGAGTCTGGTGAGTTTGTCACGGGTCAAACCAGCGGCAAAGTCAAAGGCGGCCTAATGGTTCTGGTCAACGGCATCCGTGCGTTCTTGCCAGGTTCACTCATCGAGTCACGTCCAATCAAAGATTTGTCTCCTTATGAGAACAAAACGCTTGAGTTCAAAGTTATCAAACTTGACCGTAAACGTAACAACGTGGTGCTGTCGCACCGTGCCGTTCGTGATGTCACGATGGGTGAAGAGCGCGCCAAGGCGATGGAAAACCTCAAAGAAGGCTCTATCGTGACCGGTATCGTTAAAAATATCACCGAGTACGGCGCGTTTGTCGACCTTGGCGGTATCGACGGCTTACTTCACATTACCGACATGGCATGGCGCCGTGTGCGTCACCCATCTGAGGTGGTGCAACCTGGTCAAGAAATCAGCGCCAAGATTCTCAAGTTTGACACTGAGAAAAACCGCGTGTCCTTGGGTATCAAACAAATGGGCGACGACCCATGGATGGGCGTGAACCGCCGCTACCCACAAGGTACGCGTATGCACGGCAAGATCACCAACATCGCCGACTACGGCGCATTCGTTGAGATCGAGCCGGGCATCGAAGGTCTCGTGCACGTGTCTGAAATGGACTGGACGAACAAGAACGTCGCACCAAGCAAATTGGTTGCACTCGGTGACGAAGTCGAAGTCATGGTTCTTGAGATCGACGAAGACAAGCGCCGCATCAGCCTTGGCATGAAGCAGTGCAAGGTCAATCCTTGGAACGAGTTTGCTGCCAACAACAAGCGCGGCGACAAAGTCAAAGGCCCTATCAAGTCCATCACCGACTTTGGCGTGTTTGTTGGTTTGGCCACAGGCATCGACGGCTTGGTTCACCTCTCTGATCTGTCATGGACGGACGCAGGCGAAGCAGCGGTTAAGAGCTTCAAAAAGGGTCAAGAAGTTGAAGCCATTATTTTGGCCATCGACATCGAGCGCGAGCGTATCAGTCTGGGCATCAAGCAATTGGACGCTGACAGCTTTACGACCTTTACGTCAATCAACGACAAAGGCTCTACCGTCACTGGTAAGGTCAAGACCGTTGATGCTAAAGGCGCTGAGATCGATTTGGGCGATGACGTGACGGGCTACTTGCGTGTCTCTGAAATCAGCCAAGACCGTGTGGAAGATGCACGCTCGGCTTTGAAAGAAGGCGACGAAGTGACGGCTGTGATCGTGAATATCGATCGCAAATCACGCGGTATCCAACTGTCAATCAAAGCGAAAGATAACGCGGACCAGCAAGAAGCCATGGCGACTTTGAGCAGCCAATCTTCTAAAGAGAACGCGGGCACGACAAGCTTGGGCGCACTTTTGCGCGCAAAGCTCGACGCTTAAGTACAGCACGACGAAGTTCAACTAATTTAGAGATTGAAATCAAGATGACAAGATCTGAGTTAGTTGAACGCTTGGCTGCACGCATGGGGCAACTCACGCTGCGCGATGCCGAGCAAGCCGTCAAGACCATCTTCGATGCCATGGCTACCAGCCTTAGCAAAGGTCATCGCATTGAAATTCGTGGTTTTGGCAGCTTTTCAGTGAATCACCGTCGTCCGCGTGTGGGTCGTAACCCTCGCTCGGGCGAGTCGGTTTTAGTGCCAGAAAAACGCGTGGCACATTTCAAGCCTGGCAAGATTTTGCGTGCAGCGGTCGAGGCTATCCCTCCTAACCAAACTGTGCTAAATCAGGTTTTACCAGCATGACCTTCGCCATCGATTGGATCTGGTTATTGCTTGCGCTGCCAGTAGCTTTTGGTTTAGGTTGGTTTTTTTCTCGTCTCGATGTCTGGCAGTGGAAGCTGGAGTCCCGGCATCAACCACGGGCTTACTTTAAAGGCCTCAATCACTTACTCAATGGTCAACAAGATCACGCCGTTGATAGTTTTATCGAGGCGGTGCAAAACGACCCTGATACCTCAGAGTTGCACTTTACGTTGGGTAATCTCTTTCGCCGCCGCGGTGAGTACGACCGCGCCGTACGCGTACACGAGCATCTGCTGGCACGTGCTGATCTTACAAATCTAGATCGCGAGCGCGCCCAGTTTGCGCTAGCGCAAGATTACGCTAAAGCGGGATTATTGGATCGCGCGGAAGCAGCAATTACAGGCGTTAGCCTCGGCCTTGGCGAGTTAAAAACCCGCGAAGCACAGCAACTCTTACTCTCCATATACGAACGAGGCCGTGACTGGGCAGGCGCTGCTCAAATGGCTGAGCAACTGGAGATGTTGGGTGCTGGCAGTTACACCAAGCGCCGTGCGCACTATTTGTGCGAGCAGCAGTTGTTTGAGGCCGCCATTGCCTTGTCGCCCACGTCACCTCGCGCTTACATTGAATTGGCTCGCAAGCACACAGACGTAGGCGATTTTTCGGCAAGCCACACCCTGCTTGCCTCGGCAGCCAGTTATGCTCCGCAAGCCTTGCCGCTTTTGGCTTCGCAGCTTTTGGCATCGGCAAAAACAGAAGGGCACCAACAACTGGCTATTCAAACGCTGGCAGCCGCGTATGCCGAGTCGCACAGCCTAGGTGTGCTGGAAGCTTTGGTGGGAGCAGGCTGGCAGGATGCACGGACTGCTTATGCGGCGCATTTGGTTAAAGAACCCTCATTAGTGGCAGCCAGTTATTTGATTGAGTCACCTGAGACGCAGGCGGCGCTTCAAAAAGCATGTGAACCACTTAAGCGCTACCGCTGCGCAGCCTGTGGTTTTGAGGCCAAGCAATACTTCTGGCAATGTCCAGGCTGCCAAGCTTGGGATAGCTATCCATTCAAGCGTGTTGAAGAGCTCTAGCAACTTAACCGCAGTCTTAATGTTCGCGGCATTTGCTGCCGCCTACTTTATCTCTGCTGCCCTGCGTACGGTGACGGCGACACTGGCCCCGACGCTGACGCAAGAGTTTGCGCTGCAAGCCAGAGATTTAGGCCTCTTGTCGGGGGGGTATTTTTTGGGGTTTGCAGCCTTGCAAATCCCATTAGGTGTTTGGCTGGATCGCTATGGTCCTAGGCGCGTGATCTTACTGATGCTTTCGATTGCTGTGCTGGGCTGTGCGGTGTTTGCTGTGGCTACCAATTTTGCCAGCTTATTGCTCGCTCGCGTGCTCTGTGGTCTTGGCGTTAGCGTGTGTTTGATGGCGCCGCTGACGGCCTATCGCCGCTGGCTCAATCCCGAGACGCAGTTACGCGCGAATTCGTGGATGCTGATGTCGGGTTCGCTCGGTATGCTGTGTGCGACATTACCTGTACAAGCAGCTATGCCCGTTTTGGGTTGGCGTGGGATATTTTGGACACTGGCGCTGTTGGTAGCCATCGCCATGGCTTTGATTGCTTTGTGCGTACCCGCTTGGCGTGAAGCCTTGTCAGATAAGCCGCTCCAGCCATCGGTGGCTGGTGAGGGGCAGCCACAATCGATTTGGCGACATCCCGTTTTTGTGCGGATGGTGCCGATTGGTTTTTTTATCTACGGCGGCATGATCGCGATCCAGACGCTATGGGTCGGGCCGTGGATGACACGCATAGCGGGCTATACCGCAGCAGAAGCGGCAGGTGGCTTGTTCGCGATCAATTTCGCTATGCTGATCAACTATTGGGCGTGGGGATGGATCAATCCCAAATTGGCGAGCCGTGGCTGGGATGCCGTTCGCTTGATGCGCATCGGGTTGCCGTTTAGCTTGCTCGCATTGCCACTCGCCGTGCTAGTGGCAACGGACACACCACTTGCCGCAGCTTTGGTTCTACCAATCTGGATCGTGTGGATTTTTTATTTTGTGAGTAGCGCCTTCGTGTCCCTTGCGCAGCCAGCCGTTGGGATGGCGTTCGAGAGTCACATGGCGGGTCGAGCGTTGACGGCCTATAACTTAGTCATTTTTATGGGCGTGTTCATCGTGCAATGGGGCATTGGTCTTGGCATCGATTTGTTTCGCTGGCTAGGCTTGGCTGAAGTGCAGGCTTACACCGCAGCATTTGGCGTATTTTGGTTATGTTGCGTGGCTTCATACGTGCATTTTTATCGTCATGCTCGGGGATAATCGCTGAATGCAAGCAAACATGAAACCTAATTTAGCCAAGGCAAAAGTACTCGTGGTTGGAGATGCCATGCTAGACCGCTACTGGTACGGTGCGGTAGATCGCATTAGCCCCGAAGCGCCCGTGCCTGTCGTCAAAATCAATAAACGCGAAGACCGAGTTGGCGGTGCGGCGAACGTGGCCTACAACGCTGCTACCCTAGGGACTCAAACGTCTTTTTTAAGCGTTGTGGGTGATGACGATGCTGGGCGTGAGCTAGAGGAGCTGATGCGTAGCACGGGTATTGCGACCTACCTGACGCGTGATTCAAAATTGGAAACAACAGTCAAATTGCGTGTGATTGGACGTGCTCAACAGCTCATTAGGCTTGATTTTGAAAACACACCTGAGCATGATGTATTGGCTGCACAAACGGATGCTTTTAAACAACTAGTGACTGCACACGATGCGATTTTGTTTTCCGATTACGCTAAAGGCGGGCTCGCGCATGTGGCGGAGATGATTGCGATTGCTCGTGCGGCTAAAAAACCAGTTCTGGTAGATCCCAAAGGCTCTAACTATGTGCACTATCAAGGTGCGACGGTGATCACTCCGAACCGTAGCGAGTTGCAACAGGTGATTGGCTCGTGGACGGATGAAGATGATTTGCAAGTGAAGGCTCAAAACCTGCGTGAATCTTTAAAACTAGAGACACTTCTCTTTACGCGTAGTGAGGATGGCATGAGCTTGTACGATGCCATGGGCGACTTGCACGTGAAGGCCGCAGCGCACGAGGTGTTCGATGTGACAGGGGCTGGAGACACGGTCATTGCGACCCTTGCCTCCTTGGTAGCTTCGGGCATGAGTTTGCGCGAAGCTATGCCGCATGCCAATCGCGCAGGTGGTATTGTGGTGGGCAAGTTTGGCACGGCAACCGTTAGCTACGAGGAATTATTTCAATGAGCACAAATAAGCGCATCGTTGTGACAGGCGCAGCAGGTTTTATTGGCAGCAATATCGTAAAAGGCCTTAATGCACGTGGCATTTCTGACATTATTGCGGTGGATGATTTAACCGAAGGCGATAAATTTCGCAATTTAGCCGATTTACAAATTAGCGACTACGTGGACGCTGACGATTTCTATGATCGTTTTAGCAATGGCGGATATGGCAAAGTTGAAGCCATCTTCCACGAAGGGGCTTGTAGCGACACGATGGAGAGCGACGGCGCGTACATGATGCGCAACAACTTTAGCCTCTCGTGTCAGCTGTTTGACGCTTGCCAGACACAAGATACAAGGTTGCTCTACGCTTCGTCAGCAGCCGTGTATGGCGGTTCGGATACGTTTAAAGAATTGCCAGAGTACGAAAAGCCACTCAACGTCTACGGCTACAGCAAGCTCTTGTTTGATCAGTGGGTCAGGCGTCAAACGGCGATGTTCACGACTCAAAAAACACAAGTCGCTGGTTTTCGTTATTTCAATGTTTACGGATCACGCGAGCAGCACAAAGGGCGAATGGCGAGCGTCGCGTTCCATCAATTTAATCAGATCAAGGCGGACGGCGCTGTCAAGCTATTTGGTAGTTACGACGGTTATGCAGCAGGCGAGCAAAAGCGTGATTTTGTCTATGTAGATGATGTGGTGGCTGTTAATCTGTGGTTTCTTGATCATGCCGACCAATCAGGTGTCTTTAATCTAGGCACGGGACGAGCACAACCTTTTAATGATGTGGCTTTAGCGGTTGTGCAAGGCATGACGGGACAGCCCGCTAGCCTGGCGCAAATCGTTGAAAATGAAGCTATCGTTTACGTGGATTTTCCAGACGCTTTGAAGGGTAAATACCAAAGCTATACGCAGGCAGATTTAACCGCTTTGCGCGGAGCGGGCTGCGATCACGTATTTGCAGACGTGCAGCAAGGCGTTGCAGACTATTTGAAGCGTCTGTCAACCTAGTACACTCGCATTCGTTTATTACACACGCGCTCAGTCGTTTACTGGGTTTGTTTTCTTATTCGCTCAAGGAGTTTTTTTATGATCAAGAAGTTTATTACGGCCATCACCATGTTTGCCGCAATGTTGTATGCAGCGGCCAGTTTTGCTGCTGTGGACGTCAACAAAGCCACAGCCGCCGAGCTCGATAGCGTAAAAGGCATTGGCCCTGCGATCTCTGCAAAAATTATGGACGAACGCAAAAAAGGTAGCTTTAAAGATTGGAATGACTTTATCGACCGCGTTAAAGGTATTGGCGAAGGCAATGCACCTAAATTTTCCGAAGCGGGCTTGACCGTGGGTGGCGCATCTTATAAAGGTGCTCCAGCAAAAACTGAAGCTAAGCCAGCCGCCAAAGACGCAAAGATGGATACCAAAGCAGCTGCAGCACCTGCAAAAGCGGATACAAAACCAGAAGCCAAAGCTGATCCAAAAGCTGACGCAAAGGCAAAAGCTGCTGCTGATAAGCAAGCAAAGGCCGATGCTAAAGCGAAAGAGAAAGCTGACAAGAAAGCTGCTGCTGATGCCAAGGCAAAAGAAAAAGCTGATGCTAAAGCTGCCAAAGCCGATAAAAAGGATGACAAGAAAGCAGATGCCAAACCAACTGCTGACGCGAAAAAGTAATCTTTTTGAACTTCACATAAAACCCGCTTCGGCGGGTTTTTTTATTGATAATTGGAGAATGATTTTTTTACTCTCTCCCGCCAAATCACTCGATTATGAAACGCCAGTCCCAGCGGGTCTACCCAGTACCAAGCCAATTTTTATGGACTCTGCGGGTGAGTTGATCAATATTTTGAAGAAAAAATCACCTGCGCAAATCGCCAGTCTCATGGACCTTAGCGACAAGCTCTCTGCGCTCAACGTGGCACGTTATCAGGTTTGGAAACCTCGTGCCACAACTAAAAATGCCAAGCAAGCCGTGCTGGCTTTTAATGGTGATGTGTACGAGGGGTTGAACGCGGCATCGCTCTCAAATGCTCAGCTGCTATGGGCGCAGGCGCACGTAGTGTCGCTTAGCGGCCTCTATGGCGTGTTGCGCCCACTCGACTTGCTGCAACCCTACCGCCTTGAAATGGGAACGCAGCTTGTTAATAGTCGTGGCAAAAATTTGTATCAATTCTGGGGATCAACAATCGCTGAATATTTGAATCAAGCACTCAGGGGCGATAAGACCCCTGTCATCGTTAATCTTGCCTCGCAAGAGTATTTCAAAGCTGCTGATAAAAAGCATTTGAAGGCACGTGTCGTGGAGTGTGTTTTTGAAGAGTATAAAAACGATCGCTACAAAGTGATTAGTTTTATGGCCAAACGCGCACGAGGTTTGATGGCACGGTACGCAATTGAAAAGCGTATTACCAAAGCTGACAAGCTGCAAGCTTTTGATGTCGATGGTTATGCGTACAGCGCTGAAGCTTCGGGTGAAGATCGCTGGGTTTTTCGTAGGCGTGTCGCATGAGCCCAATGCCGCAACCTCTCTCGCAAGCGCCACTGGGAAAGGCTTCCAGCTATATCGATCAATACGATGCATCCTTGCTTTTCCCGATTGCGCGGCATGACAAGCGAGTTGAAATCGGTGTGAATGGCACCCCTCCATTTTTTGGGGCTGATATGTGGACGGCGTATGAAGTCTCATGGCTGAACGCACGTGGCAAGCCGCAGGTGGCATTGGCGCAAATCGCAGTGCCTTGCGAAAGCCCAAGCATTGTGGAGAGCAAATCGTTCAAGCTCTATTTGAATAGCTTCAACGGCAGCGTGTTTGCCGATTTTGATGTGGTGGCTCAAACCTTAAAGCGAGATGTCAGTGCTGCAGTTGGCGCGAGTGTCAGTGTGCGTTTACTTAAACCTGAAGTATTTGATGCCCAGGCCATTCATGAGCTGGATGGTTTGAGCTTGGATAGGTTAGATATTGACTGCAGTTGTTACACGCCAGCCCCTGAGCTGTTGAAATTGGAAGCAGAAGAAATCCCGGTGTCCGAAGTTTTGGTCAGTCATTTGCTCAAAAGCAATTGTTTAGTGACAGGCCAGCCCGATTGGGCATCGGTGCAAATTAGCTATTCTGGGCGAGCTATTAATCAAGAAGGCTTGCTGCAATACTTGGTCAGCTTCCGTAATCACAATGAATTTCATGAGCAGTGTGTGGAGCGCATCTTCATGGATATTTGGATGCGTTGCAAGCCAACTAAGTTGGCGGTCTATGCGCGTTACACAAGGCGTGGTGGATTGGACATTAATCCCTACCGCACGAGCCACCCAGCGGTGTTGCCAGCAAACACACGCATGGCACGACAATAAACTTAGGCGATCAGTTCATTCACGCCATATAGCCTTGCTAATTGCGTGAGCCTTGCGGGGGCGTTGTGAATGATGAGTTTTGCGTTCGCCGCCGCTGCGCCACGTCGCAAATCAAGCAACAGTGCGAGTGCAGAGGAGTCAAAAGTCGCTAGTTTGGAGGCATCAATTTGCCAATCAGCTGCACGTGCCTGCGCGATCCAACTGTCTATACCAGCACTGCTGGAGGCCTTGCTGGACGAGGCCTCTGAGTGATCAAGCTTGGCAGGTAGGGTGAGCATGGTCGCCATGGTATCAATTATTTTTTAATGCTTTTATTTTTTTCAGCTAGCGATTTAATCAAGCCATCAATGCCGTTGGCATTGACCTCTTGCGCAAATTGACCACGATACGTCTCGACTAACCATACGCTGAGCACATTAATGTCGTAGATCTTCCAAACCGTGCCGCTGGCATCCGTCACTTTGCCGACGCGATAGTCGAGTTGAATAGGGTCGCCCTTGCCGCGTACTTCTGAGCGAACGATAACAGCAGCATCTTCGACCGCAAATCGCAGAGGTTTTACGACCACCGTTTGGTCTTTGATCTCTTTGATTGCACCAGCATAAGTACGGATGAGTAACGCTTTGAACTCTTCTTGCAAGCGCTTTTGTTGATCAGGCGTTGCACTGCGCCATGCAGGACCAACGCTAGATGCAGTCATGCGCTGGAAGTTCACAAACGGAATGATTTTGGATTCGATTAAATTGGCAACCTTAGTCGCATCGCCCGCAGCCAATCCTTTATCTGCCTTGACAGCGTCAGTAATTTCAGTCGCTAACCGTTTGACAAGCACATCGGGAGCCTCTGGCGCAGTCGGTGCGGTTTGAGCAAAACCAAGCGTACAGGTAGCTGCGACAGCCGCCAAAAATGTGGTTAACAAATAACGTTTTGTGGTCATAAAAATTCCTTGATTCTCAATTAACGAAGAATGAATGAAATGGTGGACAGTATTTATTTCAAAATAATAGAGGGTATGGTGATAGATGGCAGTTTAGGCATCGATTGATCTGGGGGTGATTTTTCGGGATCGCTCGCAGAGTAGTCAATATCCTCATCGTTGGAGGGCTTTTGTGGATTGATCATATTTTGCCTTCGCTTCAAATAAACATCGCGAATGAAGCTGTATTTATCGAGCGCAATCGCGTCTACCGCATCAGTTGCGTTGAGTAGCTGTGTGCGTATGTCAACAATACGTGTGACTGTGAGCACATTACGCGTTGCGTTATCGGGTACTTTGTTGACTGGATCGTAGTAAGTAGCCGTGACGGTGCCTGTACCATCACGCACACTGGAGGGTCCCAAAATGGGAATCACAACATAAGGACCACTTGGAATGCCCCATTTCCCAAGAGTCTGTCCAAGATCGGCTTTGGGTGGTTGGATCCCTGCATCGGTTGCTATATCAAAAATGCCACCAATACCCAAAATCGTATTGATACCTAAGCGTGCAGCGGTCTTACCCGCGTTGACGATTTCAAATTGCAGCGCGTGATTAATCATCGACCACACATCACCAATATTGCTAAAAAAGTTGGTGACACCTTGCCGTACAGGTGATGGCACAACAGCCTTATAACCAATGGCCATAGGTTTGAGAATCGCGCCATCCACCGCATCATTGAACTTATAAATGCTGCGGTTCATGGGCTCTAAAGGGTCGGTGGGGTTCGCATTTGGCCCCGTCGCACAGCCTGCGAAGACCAGCAGTAGTGCTGCCGACGAAAGAAGTCGCAACAGTCGGCGCATCATTTGGCCTTTACGCTGGCGCTGTCAGATTTACTATCTGAGTTGTCAGCTGCTTTGCTATACAAAAATTTACTAATCAAGTCTTCCAAAACAATGGCCGATTGCGTTGCGCTAATCGCATCGCCATTGACCAAATTTTTATCGTCAGCACCAGCCGCAATGCCAATGTATTGCTCACCCAAGAGTCCGCTTGTCAAAATTTTGAGTGAGCTATCTTTTGGAAACGCGAATTTGTTCTGCATGGAGAGCACAGCTTTTGCTTGGAATGTTTTATCGTCAAACGTGATCGACTCAACACGCCCAACCACCACGCCAGCGCTCTTGACGGCGGCTTTGGGTTTGAGACCACCAATATTGTCAAACTTGGCTGTCACTTTGTAATTGGAGTCAAAGCTGAGTGAGAGCAAATTGGCCGATTGCAGCGCCAAAAACAAAATCGCGGCAAAGCCAATGACTACAAAGAGTCCGACCCAAATATCATTTTTAGAACGTGTCATTTTTAAACTCCGAATGGCTACTTTGAATCTTAATTAAATACTAAACATGAGTGCGGTCAAGATGAAATCTAAGCCCAGAACGGCCAGCGATCCCATCACCACAGTGCGTGTGGTGGCACGTGATACGCCTTCGGGCGTCGGGTCGGCAAGATAGCCTTGCAAGAGCGCCACAAAAGTGACGGTAAAGCCAAAAACTAAGCTTTTAATAACGCCGTTGCCAACGTCATGCCACCAATCGACTCCGCCTTGCATCTGGCTCCAAAACGATCCAGCATCGATACCAATCATGAGCACGCCGACCGCCCAGCCGCCAATGATGCCGACGGCGCTAAATACCGCAGCCAACATGGGCATAGCTATCACACCACCCCAAAAGCGCGGTGCAAGAATGCGCTTAACGGGGTCAACCGCCATCATCTCCATGGCGGATAACTGCTCGCCCGCTTTCATAAGACCGATCTCGGCAGTGAGTGATGTGCCTGCCCGTCCTGCAAACAAAAGCGCGGTGACAACGGGACCCAGCTCTCGCACCAAGCTCAGTGCAACCAATAAGCCCAGCGCCTCGGCAGAGCCATAACGCTGCAAGGTGTAGTAGCCCTGAAGTGCGAGTACAAAACCCACAAAAAGACCAGAAATAGCAATGATGGAGAGCGAGTAATTGCCGAGAAAATGAACTTGATCGCGCACCAATCCAAAGCGTTTGAGACATGCACCGCCATACGCAAAAAGCCTTGCAAATAGCTTTGCACCGTAGCCCATTTCAGCCAGCTTGCCGCGCACGCCAGCGCCGATATTTTCTAAAAATTGAGAAATTGCAATCATGCGGCTTCCCCTTGCGCGGCAAAATCTTCAGCGATTGTTTTTGCTGGATAGTGAAAGCGCACAGGGCCATCGGGCAGGGCATTCACAAATTGGTTTACCAAAGGATCGGTGCTGTGCTTGACTTCATCTGGCTTGCCTTGCGCGGCGATTTTTCCGTTCGCCAGTACGATCACTTGATCGGCTATGTGGAAGGTTTCCTCAAGGTCGTGCGACACGATCACGCTGGTAATACCCAGCGAATCGTTGAGTGTCCGAATAAGCCTTGCTGCCGTACCAAGCGAAATAGGGTCTAGCCCCGCAAATGGCTCGTCGTACATGATGAGATCGGGGTCTAAAGCAATTGCCCTTGCAAGTGCCACGCGGCGTGCCATGCCGCCAGAAATCTCAGATGGCATCAAGTCCCGTGCACCGCGCAGACCCACGGCGTTCAGCTTCATGAGGACGATGTCGCGAATCATGGCCTCTGATAGCTCTGTGTGCTCGCGTAGCGGAAACGCCACGTTATCGAACACAGTGGAATCAGTAAACAGCGCGCCAAACTGAAACAGCATGCCCATACGGCGGCGCATGGCGTACAAGTCGGTTTGGTTCATCGAGCCCACATCCGCACCATCAAATGCGACTTGCCCGATATTGGCTTGGTATTGCCCCGCAATCAGCCGTAACACCGTGGTCTTGCCGCCGCCCGATGCGCCCATGATGGCCGTGACTTTGCCCCGAGGAATGGACAGTGTGATGTCGTCCAAAATCACCCGATCGCTGCGCGCCGCAGGATACGAAAAGGTGACGTTTTGGCAGGTGACGAGGTTGTCTTGCATGGCAGCTATTTTGCCTGACTTTATCCCCTCTCCCTTGAGGGGGGAGGGTTAGGGTGAGGTTGAGGGTGATGCATTTCAGCGCGGCAAATCGCTAAACCCCACCAAGAACTCATCCACTGCGCGCGCCGCTTGACGGCCTTCGCGGATTGCCCAAACGACCAGGGATTGACCACGGCGCATATCGCCGGCTGCAAACACGCCTGCGACGTTGGTTTTGTAGCCACCCTCAAACTCGGTAGATGCGCGTGCGTTGCCGCGTGCGTCTTTGTCCACGCCGAACGCTTCTAATACCGTCGCGACTGGATTGGTAAAGCCCATTGCCAGTAGAACGAGATCCGCCTTGTAGGTCTGCTCTGATCCTGCAACCTCGACCATCTTGCCATCTTTCATTTCGATGCGAACAGTGGTGAGCTCAGTAACGACGCCATCTTTGCCGCTAAACGATTTCGTAGAAATGGCGAACTCGCGACCCAACATGCCTTTTTCTGTTCCCTCGTCGTGGCTAGAGCTGGTGCGCAATTTCAGCGGCCAGTACGGCCACGTCATGGGGCGGTTTTCTTCCACGGGCGGCTCGGGCATCACTTCAAACTGTGTGACCGATTTGGCGCCGTGGCGAATGCTCGTACCCACGCAGTCGCTACCCGTGTCGCCGCCGCCAATCACGACGACGTGTTTGCCGTCCGCCCGCAGTTGTTCTTTGAGCTTGTCGCCAGCGTTCACCTTGTTTTGCTGCGGCAAAAATTCCATTGCAAAGTGGATGCCAGCGTTGTCGCGGCCAGGCACTGGCAAATCGCGTGATTGCTCAGAGCCACCTGTGAGCAGTACTGCATCAAAGTCCTTTTTGAGTTGTTCGGCCGAGATCGTCTCGGCTGCCCAATTCGTGACTTTACTGTCTTTAGGAAAGCTGCCAATCAAAACGCTGGTGCGAATCGTGACGCCCTCAGCCTTCATCTGCTCCACGCGGCGGTCAATGTGCGACTTTTCCATTTTGAAATCAGGGATACCGTAGCGTAAGAGTCCACCCACGCGGTCGTTCTTTTCAAACAGCGTGACGTCGTGGCCAGCGCGAGCTAGCTGCTGCGCCGCCGCCATGCCCGCTGGACCAGAGCCGACCACGGCAATCTTTTTGCCCGTTTTATGTTTCGCAAGCACTGGCGTGACCCAGCCCTCTTGCCAAGCCTTGTCGATGATGGCGTGCTCAATCGATTTGATGCCCACCGCGTCGTCATTCACGTTCAGCGTACAAGCCGCTTCGCAAGGCGCAGGGCAGATGCGACCTGTGAACTCGGGGAAGTTGTTCGTGCTGTGCAAAACCGTGATCGCGTTCTTCCAATCGTTTGAGTAAACCAGCTCGTTGAAGTCGGGGATGATGTTATTAACAGGGCAACCGTTGTTGCAAAACGGCGTGCCGCAATCCATACAGCGCGCGGCCTGCAGCTTCGATCCCGCCTCGTCCAGCCCAATGACGAATTCTTTGTAATGCTTTAAGCGCTCAGGCACAGGCTTGTAGCCCTCTTCCAAGCGTTCGATTTCCATGAATCCAGTGATTTTTCCCATGATGTCTAGCTCCGATTCTTGTTTCGATTAAGCGGCAACAGCAGCTTTGGATGATTTGTCTTTGGCTGGCGCAGCGAGTGCCTTGGCTTTAGCCGCAGCCATTTCGCCCAGCGCGCGTTTGTACTCAAGCGGGAACACTTTGACGAACTTGGCACGAGCCGTATCCCAGTTGTCTAGCAGTTCGCGTGCACGCTTGCTACCTGTCCAGCGGTGGTGATCCTCTAACAGCGTTTTAAGCTGCGCTTCATCGCTGCAGCCCTTATGCCATATGGCTTGCGGGATAGCTGCTTCTTGCTCTTTCGCAGTCAAGACCTTCTCCATGCTCACCATGGCTGTGTTGCAACGCTCGGCAAACGTGCCGTCTTCGTCGTACACGTAAGCCAAGCCGCCGCTCATGCCTGCGGCAAAGTTGCGGCCTGTTTTGCCAAGTACGGCAACCGTTCCGCCTGTCATGTATTCGCAGCCGTGGTCGCCCGTGCCTTCTACGACGGCGGTTGCGCCCGAGAGCCGCACCGCAAAGCGCTCGCCTGCGACGCCGCTAAAGAACGCTTCGCCGCTGGTTGCACCGTACAGCGCCGTGTTGCCTGTTGTGATGTTGCGGGTTGGGTCGCCTCTAAAGTCGATGCTAGGGCGCACCACCACGCGCCCACCCGACAAGCCCTTGCCTGTGTAGTCGTTCGCGTCACCAATCAAGTACAGCGTGATGCCTTTTGCGAGGAACGCGCCAAACGATTGACCGCCTGTGCCTTCTAACTGAATGCGGATCGTGTCGTCAGGCAAGCCTTCTGGATGCACCTTCGTTACCGCGCCAGACAGCATCGCACCAACCGAGCGGTTGACGTTACGTGCGACTTCCATGAACTTGACTTTTTCACCGCGCTCAATGGCGGGTTTTGATTTCTCAATCAAGATGTTATCGAGTGCTTTTTCTAAGCCGTGATTTTGGTTTTCGATGTGGAATTTCGCGACGCTTTGAGCAACGTTTGGCACCGCCAACAAGCGCGAGAAGTCCAGCCCTTGTGCCTTCCAGTGCGATATGCCTTTTTGTGTATCTAGCAAATCAGCGCGGCCAATCAAGTCGTCAAACTTGCGGATGCCCAGCTGCGCCATGATTTGACGCGCCTCTTCGGCAATGAAGAAGAAGTAATTGACGACGTGCTCAGGCTTGCCCGCAAACTTTTGGCGCAGTACAGGGTCTTGCGTGGCAACGCCGACAGGGCAAGTGTTTAAGTGGCACTTGCGCATCATGATGCAGCCTTCCACCACCAACGGTGCGGTTGCAAAACCGAACTCGTCAGCGCCGAGTAACGCGCCAATCACCACATCGCGGCCTGTCTTCATTTGACCGTCGGCTTGCACGCGGATACGGCTTCGCAGGCCATTTAGCACTAGGGTTTGCTGAGTTTCGGCAAGGCCAATTTCCCATGGACTGCCCGCGTGTTTGATGGATGACCAAGGCGATGCGCCCGTGCCACCGTCGTGTCCCGCAATCACCACGTGATCGGCTTTGCACTTGGCCACGCCTGCGGCAATCGTGCCCACGCCAATCTCGGAGACGAGCTTCACGCTGACGCTGGCATGCGGTGCAACGTTTTTCAAATCGTGAATCAGCTGCGCCAAATCTTCAATCGAATAAATGTCGTGATGCGGAGGAGGGGAAATCAATCCCACGCCTGGCACAGAGTGGCGCAGTTTGCCGATGTACTCGGACACTTTACCGCCTGGCAGTTGCCCGCCTTCGCCAGGTTTAGCACCTTGCGCCATCTTGATTTGGATTTGATCGGCAGACGATAAATATTCAGCCGTCACACCAAAACGCCCCGAAGCCACTTGCTTGATTTTGGAGCGCATGGAGTCGCCCGCGTTCAAGGCGTAATCGACTTCAAATACGTCTTTGCCGAGTAAGTCAGACATCATCTGGCCTTGCTTAATCGGGATGCCACTCAGCTCTTGGCGATAACGCGCTGGGTCTTCGCCGCCCTCGCCCGTATTGCTCTTGCCGCCAATGCGGTTCATCGCAACCGCAAGCGTGGCGTGGGCTTCGGTGGAGATGGAGCCCAGTGACATCGCACCAGACGCAAAGCGTTTGACGATGTCTTTGGCTGATTCCACTTCATCGACAGAAATCGCTTTTGACGGATCAACTTTGAACTCAAACAGCCCGCGCAGCGTCATGTGGCGCTTGCTTTGGTCGTTGATGATTTGTGCGTACTCTTTGTACGTGTTCCAGTTGTTAGCACGTGTGCTGTGTTGCAATTTGGCAATCGCATCAGGTGTCCACATGTGCTCTTCGCCGCGCGCACGCCATGCGTATTCGCCGCCTGTCTCCAGCATGGAAGCCAGCACAGGGTCGTCGCTGAATGCGGCTTTGTGAGTGCGGATGGCTTCTTCGGCAATTTCAAAAATACCAATGCCTTCGACGCGTGTCGGTGTGCCTGTAAAGTATTTGGCAACGGTTTCAGTGTTGATACCAATCGCTTCAAATAATTGCGCACCGCAGTAACTCATATAGGTGGACACGCCCATTTTGGACATGATTTTTGACAAACCCTTGCCGATGGCTTTGACGTAGTTGTAGATCGCTTTATCAGCGCTTAAATCACCCTTCAAATCCTTTTGCAATTCGACCAAAGTCTCCATCGCGAGGTAGGGGTGAATCGCTTCTGCGCCGTAGCCTGCTAGCACGCCAAAGTGATGGACTTCGCGGGCAGTGCCTGTCTCGACGACCAAGCCAGCCGTGGTGCGCAGACCTTCTCGGACAAGGTGCTGATGAATCGCTGATAGTGCTAAAAGCGCTGGAATCGCAATTTGCGTGGCAGACAAAGCGCGGTCGCTGATGATGAGGATGTTGCTACCCGATTTGATTGCGTCCACAGCTTCGGCGCAGAGCGATGCCAGCTTGGCTTCCACGCCTTCGTGCCCCCAGGCCAATGGATACGTGATGTCCAGCGTGCTGCTTTTGAATTTTCCTTGAGTGTGTGCGGCGATATCGCGCAGTTTTGCCATGTCGGCAAAATCGAGAATCGGCTGCGATACTTCAAGGCGCATCGGCGGGTTGACTTGGTTGATGTCCAGCAAGTTGGGTTTGGGGCCAATGAAGCTGACCAGCGACATCACAATCGCTTCGCGAATGGGGTCAATCGGCGGGTTGGTCACCTGCGCGAATAACTGTTTGAAGTAGCTATAGAGCGGCTTGTTTTTGTCTGACAGCACAGCCAGCGGACTGTCGTTGCCCATCGAGCCAATGCCTTCCTCACCGTTGGCAGCCATAGGCGCAATTAAGAATTTAATGTCTTCTTGGGTGAAGCCAAAGGCTTGTTGGCGGTCTAGAAGAGCAGCAGGGGACGACTCGGGCGCGGATGTTGCGTCCGACACGTCATCCAATTTGATACGCAAATTCTCAATCCACTGTTTGTACGGCTTGCTATTGGCGAGATTGGCTTTGAGCTCCTCGTCATCAATCATGCGACCTTGCTCAAGGTCGATCAAAAACATCTTGCCGGGTTGCAAGCGCCATTTGCGAACGATCTTGCTCTCGGGCACGGGCAGCACGCCAGATTCTGATCCCATGATGACCAAATCATCGTCGGTGATGCAGTAGCGGCTTGGGCGCAGGCCATTCCTATCAAGGGTTGCGCCAATTTGGCGGCCATCGGTAAACACGATAGACGCTGGGCCATCCCACGGCTCCATCATGGCGGCATGGTATTCGTAGAAGGCCTTGCGGCGCTCGTCCATCGTGGTGTGCTGCTCCCACGGCTCAGGAATCATCATCATCACGGCTTGCGCGAGCGGATAGCCCGCCATCGTGAGCAGCTCTAGGCAGTTGTCGAACGTGGCGGTGTCGGATTGATCGGCAAAACTAATCGGGTAAAGCTTTTGCAAATCGGCTTGCAGCACGGGACTGGACATCACGCCTTCACGCGCTTTCATCCAGTTGTAGTTGCCTTTGACGGTATTGATCTCGCCGTTGTGCGCGACATAGCGGTAAGGGTGCGCGAGTGGCCATTCAGGGAAAGTGTTAGTCGAGAAGCGCTGATGCACAAGGCCTAGCGCCGAGACGCAGCGCGGGTCTTTCAAATCTAAGTAATACGTGCCCACTTGATCTGCCAGCAGCAATCCTTTGTAAATCACGGTGCGACTGGACATGCTGGGCACGTAGTACTCGTGGCTGTGCTTGAGCTGTAAGTTTTGAATCGCGGCGCTGGCAGTTTTGCGAATCACGTACAGCTTGCGCTCTAGCGCATCTTGCACGATCACATCGTTACCGCGCCCAATAAACACTTGTCTTAGAACAGGCTCTTTTTCGCGCACGGTGGGCGACATCGGCATCTCGCGGTCCACAGGCACATCGCGCCAACCCAAAAACACTTGCCCCTCCATCTTGATGGCGCGTTCCATCTCTTGCTCGCAAGCCATACGGCTGGCGTGCTCTTTGGGCAAGAAAACCATGCCCATGCCGTATTCGCCACTTGGCGGTAATGTGACACCTTGTTTGGCCATTTCATCACGGTAAAGCAAATCAGGCAGCTGAATCAAAATGCCAGCGCCGTCGCCCATCAGCTTGTCCGCACCCACAGCGCCCCGGTGATCAAGGTTCTCAAGAATCTTGAGTGCGTTGCTAACGATAGCGTGGGATTTCTGTCCCTTGATGTGAGCGACAAATCCAACGCCGCAAGCGTCGTGCTCGTTGGCGGGATCGTAAAGACCAAATGGCTGTTGAGACATGATGAACCTCTCGAAAATAAGTAGTTACCCGAGGATAAAGGATTTTTATTTAAAAGAATTAGGATCTGACCCCAATTAATTAGGGTCAGATCCTAATTAAATTCAATTGGGGACAGGTTTGTTCGGCCCTCGACCAACTTTCATTTTGGAGGCGCGGCGCGGGGTGAGTGTTTGCAGCTGATTGATAAACACCTCGTCGCCCAGCGCCCAGCCTTTGAATGCGGATTCGGTTAGTGCTGCTTGATGCTGCGTCGCCAGTCCACTTGCCACCAATTTTGCATAAGCTGTCTCGCGAGCAAAAGGGGTATTACCTAGCGTCCACAAGAGAGGATGAGGCGTAATGAATGGAACGACTTGTTGCCCAATATAGCTTTTATGGCTTGACCATTGAAAATCTGAGGGCAGGGCGACCATGTCAGCACGCACCGGATTGAGGTCGATATAAACCATGCAAGTAAGCAAGTATTTATCGTCTTGAATCAAGGTGGATTTGTAACGCCCTTCCCATAGCGTGCCTGTGCGTTTGTGAAAATGATTAAAGCTTTGTGCATAACGCTTGCCCAGAGCTTGCATGAGATTGGGGACGCCAGCGTCATCTTGCGGCGTCAGCAGAAGATGCGTATGGTTATCCATCAGCACAAAAGCGTGAACGGCGACATCAAACTTGTCCGCGTACTCGGAAAGCCAAGCTAGATAAGCCTTACGGTCATCATCCGAGTAAAAAATGCTTTGGCGATTATTCCCACGCTGAATCACGTGATGTGGATAGCCAGCGAGAGAGAGCCTAGGTTGTCTTGCCATGACTGAATTTTAAATTAGGATCTGACCCTAATTAATTGGGGTCAGATCCTAATTCTTTTGTAGAGCAGCTATCACTAGCTCATTAGGTGCCGCTTGCACCTTCGCGTGTCCAGGTTTGTCGATAACGACAAATTTGATTTGTCCACTATCCGCCTTTTTATCCACGCTCATGTGATGGAGGTACTCCTCTGGCGTGATCGATTCTGGCCCGTCAACTGGTAATCCTGCGTGAATCAAGAGTTTTGTGACGCGATCTACAAACGTCGCGTCCACGTAACCAAGGCTTTGCGACAAGCGTGCCGCCATCACCATGCCGCAAGCCACCGCTTCGCCATGCAGCCAAACACCGAAACCCAGTCCTGCCTCAATGGCATGTCCAAAGGTGTGACCAAAATTCAGCGTGGCGCGAATGCCGCTTAATCCTTCGCGTTCATCCAAACTCACCACATGTGCCTTGATCTCGCAGCTAACCCTTACTGCATATGCCATAGCAGCCACATCGCCCTGCAAGAGCTTATCCATATTGGATTCCAACCATTCGAAGTAAGTCCAGTCTGCCATCACGCCGTGTTTGATGACTTCGGCAAGACCCGCGGAAAGTTCGCGCGCGGGGAGTGTCGATAGAGTGGAAATGTCTGAAACGACAAGCGCTGGCTGATAAAACGCGCCAATCATGTTTTTGCCAATTGGGTGATTGATCGCCGTTTTACCGCCCACGGATGAATCGACTTGCGAGAGCAGTGTGGTGGGCACCTGCACAAACGGTACGCCGCGCATATAGGATGCTGCGGCAAAGCCCGTCATGTCGCCCACCACGCCGCCGCCCAGCGCAAACAAAACGGTTTTTCTGTCGCAGCCGTTTTGTAGCAGGGAATCAAAAATCAGGTTGAGCGTCTGCCAGTCTTTATAAGCTTCCCCATCAGGCAGAATGACCTGCAGCACCCGCTGGTATTGGCCTCTCAGGGCATCGGCTAACTGCTTGGCATAAAGCGGTGCAACGGCGGTGTTGGTCACAATCATGGCGGTGTTGGCTTTTGGCAAGGTCGCGTAAGTCGCAGCATTTCCTAAGATTGACGTGCCAATCAAGATGTCGTAACTGCGCTCGCCCATGTCGATACGCACAGTACTTTTAGAGTTAGATGACACCAGCGGTCTCCAATTTCGATTGAATATGATTGATGAGAAAACTCATTGATGGGCGCGACGTTTCAAATGTCTCGTGCGCCGCCTCAAGGTACAGCGGGTGCCGCGCTGCGTACAAATCACGTAGCTTCGCCAGAGGGTCATTCACCTGCAAAAGTGGACGCGTGCCATCATGCCGAATGCGCCTGTAGAGTTCTTCTGGCGTGGCTTTGAGGTAAATGCAGTGCGAGCGCGTGTTCAAGTGTTCACGATTTGCCAAGCGAACGCAAGCGCCGCCGCCCGTAGATAAGATCGCATTATTTTTGAGCGTGAGCTCTTCAATGACTGAGGCTTCTAAATCGCGAAAACGCGATTCGCCTTCTTGTTCAAAAAAAGTACGCAACGAATAACCAAGGCGTGCTTCAATCACATGGTCGGTATCAAAAAAATCAAGCTTTAAGCGGCGTGCTAAAGCTCGACCGACGGTCGTTTTACCGCTACCCATAAGACCGATGAAGGAAATCAGCACAAGAACAATCTATAGAAAACCACGCAACATTGCGCTGCTAATTATCCCTGCTTAAAAAAGCCATGCGCCTGCGCAGTTGGCGATGCCAGAAGTAGTCCAAGCGTACACAGCGGTCGAGCCAGATCCAGTCACGGTTGTGCAGTTGGCGGTGGTATCCGCAGAATCGGTCGTGCTTTGCCTAAAAAGTCCTGAGTGCGGCAGGCCATCATCCGCTTTTTGATCAACTTGCTGCAAGATGGCCGCCGTTACTTTAGAGCCTGTACTCAAGATGTTTTTTGCAGGTATCAAAGTTGGATTTGGGTCTAACCAAAAACCACCAGTGGTTGCGTTACTAGCAGGCGTCAGACCAAACTGCAGAGATTGGCTGTAGGAGTTGATGTAAGTATTAGCCGTCGTCGCTGTCGCGTTGGTCGTCACTGTCATGCAACTGGCACAGGCTAGCAAATTGGTGGCTGTTAGGTTTTGAAATACCAAGACAGACTCTGCTGCAGTGCAAGTTAGGCTGTTAGTCGCATCAAAATTAATCACACCATCACCACCGCATGTAGAGGCTTTCACGATGTTGTTGGCAACGAAGCTGGCTTGCGCAGTAGACAGATCGCCTGCTACCAATTTATAGCGATTCGAAAATGCAATAAAAGCGGTTTGAAAACTGCTTTTTTGATCGATGAGATTGCGCGCTTTAGCAGAGTTAATCAACTCTTGCCCACGCAAAATACCCGTAATGACCAAGGTGAAAATCACCAATACGATGGCGATTTCAACCAAATTAAATCCGCGGGAGATACTTGTTTTCATAATTTCTATGGCCATTTGCCTGCGTTAAGAAGTTTAGCTGCCAATTTTGTTGACGACATATAGCTAAGCAAGTCATCAAACTCTCCCGCAGTACTCGAGGCCTCAGTTCGATCGCGAGTGACAAATTGCCGCCGCAAGGCAAGCGTTGCTTCTGCCTCGGGTGCGTTTGCTGCTTGATCGGGCGTGAGCGCTATTTGAGTCGCTGTAAATGGCTTTCGCGTCGTCAAGTTATTGATGCTGGTCGATCCCCATCCGTTAGAGCCTAAGGAGTAAACAACAAAAGCCGCGTTGTCACTAACGGTGTATGTTGTTGCCAAGCACCCTGGGGCAGCCGTTGTGGGCGTCGTTGTGGTTGGATTCCCGCATCGTATTTGCAGCATTGTGGTGACTGCCAAGACACCTTCGTTAAATGAGTTTGCGTCACCTGCGTCTATGGTGGCGAGATTGGTCACAACAGCGTAGCGCAATCGATTATTCCAAGCATCCGCATTATTCGGAGGCGGGAGCCCTAAAGTTTTCCATGGTAGATCGCCCCAGCTAGCGCCATTCACATCAGATGAATTTGTATAGTTGAACGTGCCCGTGTTGGCGCCTAATGCACAAGTAACACCGCCCGATGCACCTTGATCTTCAAGGCCATCACGGTTATCAGTCACCGTTGTCGAAATATCAGGACAAGGCATGCGTCCGTTTATCAAGGCAAAGCCCACCAAGGCATCCAGCGCTTTATCGATACTGATTTGTGTTTCAGCATATTGTTGCTCGGCCAAACGCTTACTCAACGGCACAGACAAACCACCGAGCAGTAATCCAACAATAGCCAACGCAATGGCTAGCTCGATTAGGGTAAAGCCGCGCTTTATTTCACTCACGGCCATACACCTGCACTAGATAGTTTTGCCGCGAGAGTTGACGCGGACATAAAGCTAACAAGGTCATCAAATGCGCCAGCGGCGCTGGCGGAGTCCGTACGCGAGCGAGTCACAAATTGCCTGCGCAGTGCGCTTGCTAATGCTTGGGTTGTGCCTGCATCAAGCTCTGGGGCATTAGCTGCTTCGTCTGGGTATTTTGCGATGCGTGCGGCTGTAAAAGCGGCCGACGAAGTCGAACCCAGATTGACCATGCTGGTTGAGCCAAAGCCATTAGCACCCATCGAATAGACGACGAAGACGGCGCTTTGTGTGACTTGATAGGGGGCAACTGCTGGCGTAGCTAGGCAGCCAAGTGCTGGTGTAGCGGGAGGCACAGCCGTACTGGCGCATCGGATGTCAATTTGGCCACCTCCCGCTATGGTTGTATTAGCTATAGCCGTATGGCAACCTAAATTTTGGAAACCAATACCGATTGTTGGTGCTGTTGGTAAGTTCGAGCAAGTAACCACTGGGACGACTTGTGTAACAAGAGGTGTGAATACGGCGTAGCGTAGACGGTTATTCCACGCATCCACGTTATTAGGCGCAGCAAGCCCCAGTGTTTGCCAAGGTATATCACCCCAACTCACACCATCTGGGTCAGAGTGGTAGTTGGCGGCATTGGTTGCAGTCCCAGTAATGCCAATCGAGCAACCAGTAATAGCGCCAACTGAACCAGCAATTTTTTCAAATCCATCGCGGTTGTCAACTGCATTCGTACTGACATCTGGGCAAGGCAGGCGACGATTCAAAATGGCATAACCAACGATGGCATCCATTGCCTTATCAATAGTGGCTTGGGTATCAAGGTACTGTTGCTCGGCAAGTCGTTTACTCATTGGTACGGCCAAGCCGCCAATGACCAAGGCAACAATGGTTAAAGCTACTGCCAACTCAATGAGCGTGAAGCCTTTTGAATCTGTTTTTTTCATAAACGTGCCTAAGGACGAGTGAACAGAATCATATAGTCATTGCTGCTGCTAGCGTTTGGATAGCTGTATTGAATAGTTGACATATTGGTGACATACGAAGAGGTGCTAGCTGCAGCAGCGATTGCAGCAGTGACTACGGCTTTGTTGGGTGTCTCAATGCAATTTGCCATCGTATTACTGGCGCTGTAAAAATTAATTGAGCCGCTATAGGTGCACGAGGTCTGCCCGCTCAATGCACGACCACGCATAAGCAAAATGGCCGCCGCACTACCACCATCCACCGTTATTCGACTTGTACCAGAGCCGCCTGCTACATAACTTTGTGAGACGGCGTAATGCGCTTGCCCGAGCCATAAGTCCACATCATTTGCGGCGGCAAGTCGGTTGGGGCTTATGGGTATGATTTGATTTCCACCACAATCGCCCGGTATGTATCCTTGATAAAGTTTCTTTGGTGTCGTCACGCACGTGCCACCAGGTGTAAGTGCCGCGGTCGGGTATTTGTTGCCATTGCTATCATAGTAGGCGTTTAGATAGCTACCTAGTAGGCGAGCTACACGCTTATTGGCAGCCTTGGAGAACTCTTCAGCAGTAATCCAAATAATCTGATCGTTCAATTGCTCTTGGCCAGTATCAGAAGTGACGAATGTCTTTAATGCAGCAATTGCCGTTGGGTTGCTGCTATTTGCGGTTGGTACACCACCTGCGGAAGGCAATAAGGACTGATTTGTTAACCAAGGCTGACCTGTTGTAGCGTTTGCATCTGAATAGTATTTGAGGAAATTTGGTGCTGACGTTTCCGCATGCGGCACCCCAGAGAGAGTTTGGGTTAAGCCGCAGGTGTAACTGCTCCCCCCTATAGATGTTTGGGTTTGTGAGCCACCCGCTGCACCAGAAGCCATGATGACCGCAACCACTCTGTTAGGTGAATTGTTTGCGGCACTGTTAGTTAAATCGCCAACCAGCAGTTGTGTGGCCCACGTTGTACTCAGTAATGATGTATCTGTGGGTTTGGCAGGCTGGACGACTGAAAAGCTAGCAAATGAATCGGAGTTAACCGCAATCGATGTCGTGGTTGGACTTACTTTAAAGCGACCATCAACAGCGTACCAAAGGCATTGATGAGCAGCATCACGCAGGGGCGGGATATTGAGCGTTGACCAAGGCAATAAACCTAGGCTGTGCTGACCTGCGGTTTTGTATGCAGTGCCGATTCCACAACCGCCACTTTCACTGTCCCCATTGCCATCTTGGTTGGGGCAGGGTAATCGTCCTAGAGTAGCCGTATCTGCAGCGTTCAAATTTGCCGTACTTCCCACCTCCACATATTCCAGTAATGCCGCCTTAGCTTGTTGAAGAGCCTCCCGATTGACTTTTTGCTGATAGGTTCTAGAGTCATCCCCCCAGATGTTTTTGCTGAACACCGCCACAGCCATGACGGCAATCGTGACCAACAGCAGGACTCCAATGAGGCCGCGCTGCGCGCTGCGCACGGGCTTGGTGTGGATGAGAGGCTTCATGTGCCTGCAGTTCATGGTTGATCAGTTGGTTTTTTGGGCTGCGCGGTTGAAAGCTCCATAGCCTGCAATTCTGCAGGGGTTTGGGGCCTTGTGATTTCGTCACCAATTTTGGCAAACTCAGTTTTGCCTTTACTGACCACAGAGTTCAAGCCTGTCACGTCGCCTTTGGCGTTGCGCACAATGCTGAGACCGTAGGGCAGTTCGCTTTCGCCGTAGACCTTGCCGTTTATCCAAACGCTGGTACGCTGGCCTACAGGCCTATCGGGGCGCTGGGTTATGCCGTCGATGCGTAGCAGTTTGGGGCCTTCATCCACCTCTTCTTTGGCGGCTTTGGTTTGCTCGGCCACGTTAAAGCGTAGATCATCAATTCTGGTTCGTTCGCGCTCTGAGGTGAGTAGTCTGCCAAGCCCAATGCCATACCTTGTTTGCCCAAGATTTTTTGTTTGAGCAAAGGCTATATCCGTCATTGCAATGACGCTGACGAAGCAGAGCAAGAGCCCCAGCGCTCGTCGACAAGGTGCTACGGCAAACAATGAAGATGTGGGCGACCAGTGCTTCATGGTGTGTAGGCCGTCATGCTAATCCAATTAAGCAGACATTCGGCGAAGACGGGTATGCCTAGGTCACCAGGTATGTCGATGTCGGAGCTACTACCTGCACGCCTGAGGGTGCATTTCTTGACGCTAAAGAGTCCCAAGTTGGCAGCTTTAAGCTCATCGAGAATAGCCAACGTATCGCCTTCATGCAGCAGCTGTAGGGTGAGTTTCATGTCCGTGCTAAAAACGCCAAACTGCTTCACGGGATCGCCATTGGGTAGCTTGGCACCAGGTGGAATGGGCGGTAATGCTGGGCTATTCCCCTCTCTGGGTAAGATTTTTTGCGGAGCGATATCGTATTTGATACTGATGCCAGGCCACCGTTTTTCAATGGTACGTAGATGCTCAACCCACTCCAAACGCTTTTCTTCGCCAAAGATGCCGAGCTCTTCTAGTTCGCGCAGAGTAGGGAGTTGTTTAACGATGGTGTCACGCTCTTTACCACTGTCGCGAAGCTTGTTAATTGCTTGCGCTTTAATGCCCGTGTCGGTGTCTAGTTTTTGTGTGAAGTCCTTATCCGTTTCTTGTAAAAATAAGATCAAAATAATCATTAACACGAGGACTGATAGGCCAATGCCAACGGCTTTTCGCAAATTATTTGGCCAAGTGCGCCAATGCCACTGCAAGTCTTTGGGCGCAACCGATGCCGCAGACTTTGCGTCATCATCGTCGTCAACAGCAGTTTGTGCGTCTAACGTTGCCATAGTTTGATTTCAAAAATAAGCTCGGAGGATTCTTGTTTGCCAGAGCCAGACAGCGTTGCTTTGGTGCTTAGGTCAAGCGGTTTTTTGGTGACTTCTGCACGTAAATTGGGGTTGCGATTGAAGTCAAGCATGAGTTTGGACAGCGCATCCCGCGTCCCTCGTAAGTCGTCGCTGGCAATGCCACGGATACTGCCGCTGAGCAGCAAAGTGGCTATATCCTTTTTTTCTTTTGACACAGGTGGAGGCAAACCAAGTGCCGCGCCAGGTCCCGAGGGCTTGGTCGGTACTTCACCAACCCATTCCATCTTTTCAATAATCATGCCTGGGTGACGCGCGAGGGTTTGTCCAGTCATGACCAAAATATCACGCATATTGGGCGTCGTCGTTGCCTTGATGGTGTCCCAGCGCCTGCTCATTTCAACCAATTGCACGGCAGTTAAAGGCGTTGAGGGGAAGTTTTTGGCAATTGCAATGTATTGTTGTGAAGCAGCGCTAGATGAGGCGATTGCTGCGTCTATGTCTAGCTGCTTTTGCCATAATTGAATACCTACAAAAGAGGCGTAAAAAAAGGCTGTGACAGCGATGGCGACACTAGCGATGTAGAGGGCTCGTGTAATACGCATACTCAAATCACGTTTACGATAAAAGGCAGGCGCAAGCTGCGTAAAAGGCTGCTCCTTTGCTAACGCTGCAACATAGAGCAAATCGGCCAAAGGTGTTTCTACCCAGCGGTACTGGTCTCTTGTGTGAAGGGTTGTCGAGGTTTTAGTTGCCTTGCCATCCACATTGGGAGGAAGTACAACATATAGCTGCATACCCGCTCGATCACTTTTGAGTAAACCACTGCCAATCAGATATTCGCGCAATCTTGCAGTCTCGCTGTAGACCGTTTCAAACCACTCGGCGCTGCTGGTGAACGGATGTAGCGCCAATCTAGAGAAACGGACTCTGCCAGCGACCAAAACTGACTGCCGAAGACCTTCCGCATGCGGAGTTACCAGTACGCCAATATCGTCTTCGTTTTTGAGCGGTTTGATTTTGAGTAATTTCAGTGCCGTGGGTGTCATCATCACGGGTGAATAGACGCCGCGAATGCGAGCATCGCAGCCCTGCAGAGCCTCTAACCAAGGCGTGAGCCCTTCTGCTCTGCCTAGCGTATAGCCCAGTACACGCACCTTGTCAGGTTGAGAGCGACTTTTCCCTTGCAATTCAGACCAACGGTACGGACTTTCGGAGCCCGATTGTGCCGACATGCGCTCAATCCACGCTGTCTTGCCAGCGCCGCGCATGACAGGCATGACGCCACCCCAAAATGTTTCTTCACTTTGGTCGACCAAGATGACCCAAGGAACGCCAGGCCACTGAGCAGCGAAGAGCGCAAGATCGGACGCATGCTCTAAGCTACTGGGCGGTTCGATATGAGTTGCACCTTTCGATTTCGCAAAGTAAATATGCGCTTTGCCAGACGACAGATGCAGGATGTAGAGGGGGCTAGAGCTCTTGATGAGATCGAGGGCGTTAGACATTAAAATTTGCCCCCGCCAATAACGTTGACATACAGCGGCCCGAGTGTAAAGACAATGATGAGTGCCATCATGCCGCCCAGCACAATGGTCATGATGGGTTGCAAACTGGCCTGCAGATTTTCAACCGCATCGCGTGCTTCGCGGGTGTACATGTAACTCACGTTTTTGAGTGATTTATCTAGCGAACCGGTCGCCTCACCTACGCGCAGCATGCTAACCACCATGGGCGGAAATAAATCACTGCCAGAGAACGCCGCAGATAAACTTTTACCTTTGCCAATTTGTATGCGAGCTGTTCGGACTGCTTCCGCCATGGCTTTGTTGCCAACAGCTTTTTCAACAACCTTCAAGGCGTCGGTCACAGTGACACCAGCGGCATACAGCATGGCGAGTACGTATGAGAAACGAGCTAATGAAATACGCGACAAGACTTTGCCAATGACTGGCAGTGATAGCTTGAGCTTATCTACTCTGCCTTGCATGGGCCCAGGGATTTTGGCAAAAAAGATAGCAAAAAAGACTAATGAACCGATGGTGAGGAATAAAAGAGGCCAATGATTGACAACGATGTCAGATAGCCACATCAGCACCTTGGTTTGCCAAGGCAACTCGATTTGCAATGTCTTCAGAAGTTGTGTAATTTGCGGCACGACATAACCTAACATGAACAACATCACGCCCGAGATAACCACGGTCACGATGATGGGGTAAGTTAAAGCTTTTTTGGTTTGACTTGCCATCTCGTGTTGCCATTTCAGCGTTTCAGTCAGATCCTCCAGCACCTCCGTTAATTGTCCCGTCTGCTCGCCAGCTTGGATCAAATTCAGATACACCTCGTCAAAGATTTTTGGCTGCGTTGCCATTGCTTGAGACAATGTTTTTCCGCTAGATAGTCCTTCGATCAGATTGCCAATGACCTCACGCATGGCTGAGTTACCCTCTCCTTGCGACACGTCACGCAGTGCATCCAAAATAGTGACACCCGCTCGCATCATCATGCTGAGCTGGAAACTGAAATTGAGTAATTGTTCGCGCCCTACCTTTTGCTTGCCAAATGAAAAACCAGGTTTCATCACGCTTGCTTTTAATAGCAATTGTCCCGCTTGTTCTAGTTGTGAGGCTAGTGCTCCTGCATCAACGGCTTGGCTTTTTCCGTTAATTGTTTTGCCTTCAGTATTAATGGCTTTCCAAGCGTAGACGGGCATGACAGGACTCGCTTAGGTTAGCGATCGGCAAAGCTAACAACGCGGCTAGCGGCCTCGATAGTTGTGTCGCCAATTAGCACACGCCGTATGGCATCGTCGCGTAATGTCAAAAACCCAATGCTGCGTGCATAGCGTGCCAGCTCAGGTGGGCTGGCGCTTGTGGCGATCAGCTCATCCATTTTTTCGTCGAAGAGCAGCACCTCCATCAGGACAAATCGGCCGCGATAGCCTGACTGCCCACAGTGCTCACAGCCAACGGCTTTATAAATGCGGGTAGAGGCCACATCGCCATCTGCAACGCCTAATAGCTTTTGATCGTTGGGGGTTAAGTGAGTGAGTACTTTGCACTGAGCGCAGAGTTTGCGAGCTAGGCGTTGGCCAATGACGCCAATCATGTTGCCTGCCAAAATTTCAGGGCTGACCCCAATGTCACGCAAACGTTGCACGGCTGCTAATGCGGAATTGGTATGCAAAGTTGCAAATACTTGATGGCCGGTCATGGCCGCACGAAAGGCCATTTCGGCCGTCTCTTGATCGCGAATTTCTCCTACCAAAATAACGTCTGGATCTTGCCGCATTAAAGCTCGAACGCCATCGGCAAAAGTGAGTTTTTCAGTGATTTGCGTTTGCCGAATCAACGGGAGTGGATACTCAATCGGGTCTTCTAGCGTCATCACGTTCACATCTTCGCTACTAACCGAAGAGAGGACGGAGTAAAGCGTGGTGGTTTTACCGCTGCCTGTGGGGCCTGTGACTAGCACAATGCCCTCTGGTTTTGCAACAGCTGTATTGATGCAACGCCGAGCATGATCGCTGATGTCAACACGCTTAAATGGCACGATATTTTTGTTTTTATCCAGCAAGCGTAAGACGATGTTTTCGCCGTGAGCGGTAGGCAGGCAGGCCGCACGAAAATCGATATCGTTGATGCCTAGCTTCATGCCAAAACGGCCGTCTTGGGGCAGGCGATTTTCGGCAATATTCATACCCGCTAAAACTTTTAATTTGACTGCGATACCCGACCAAATAGACGAGTGCAGTAAATGCGTTTGTTTCAGCACGCCATCAATACGCAGCCGAACACGCAGGAAGTACTCATCGGGTTCAAAGTGAATGTCTGAAGCCTCTTGATCGTAGGCTTGCTGCAAAATCGACTCAACAATTTTGTCGACGGGTGGCTCTCTACCGCCAGTGGCCAAAATGCTCTCTACCGATATTCGTTCACCGAAGACTCGATCAATTTCCCGATGCAACTCTGCATCGGCTGCTAAACCCAGCTTGACTTGCAAAATACCTTGTCCACGCAGATAGGCGGTAACTTGATCAATGCCAATCAGATCGCTGGGGTCAGTGACCGCCAGCAATACATGTCCGTTGCTAGAACGTGCCACAGGTAGCATTTTGTGATGCCTGGCTAATGAGCCAGATAGCAAACGCTGGACGGCAGGGTCAGGTCTTTGTGCGGCGATGTCTACAACAGGGAGCTGCAATTGAATCGCACGAATATCTCGCAAAATGGAGGCAGACATCAAACCAAGACGGGTGATGTGCGTATGCAAAAAACCGCCAAGACGCTTATGCTCTGCAATCGCAATACTAAGCTCGCTTGTTGAGAGGTGCTTCTCGGCAAGTAGTTTGTCGGCTAATTCACGATCTGATTTGCGTAATAAGCCCTTGCTTGCGTCCCCGTGAATCATGGTACAGCGGTCAAAATTTTAAGCCTTGCACGGGCTAAATCGCGACTAAAAATAGCGCTGGTTTGATTGGCTAAATTGAGCGCAACCACGTATTGCCGCGCAGCTTCGCGACTGCGCCCTAATTGATCAAGTGTGAGTGCTAAGTTGTAAGCGTAATCGGGCTGAGTAGGTGATAAAGACGAGGCACGACTAAAAGCACGCTCGGCCTCACCAAAGCGACGCTGCTCGAAGTGAATGACACCCAGCGTATAGTGCACGGCAGCAGGATACTCGCTGCGATCAAGTAGCTGCTTAAACCGTGTTTCTTCAGCCACCAAATCGCCTCCACCAATCAGATACAGGGCGCTCATGCCATCACTGTCACGGGGGTACAACTCAACCAAGCGGCGTAGCGTGGATAACGCTTGATCGGTATTGCCAAGCGCATGATGCGCGTAGGCAATGCCAAGCAGGGCATCGCGCTGGGTAGGGTTGTTGGTCAGCACCTGGCTATAAGCTTCGCGTGCTTGGCTGAATTGGTTTTGGCTAAGCGCTTTATAGCCACGCATGACATCTGCATCAACCGAAGCTTTAAGTGTGCCGCGTTGAATCTGAAGCAGCGACTCGGTTGGTTCGAGTGACGCTTGAGGAACTCTTTGATTATTACTTGTTGCTGTAGCTCTTTTATTCACACCCTCTTTGGGGCCGTCCTCTGAGGTGCGATTATTTTGTGCCAATGCAGCCGAAGCGAGCATGGATAAAACAAGGAAGAGGCTCTTCATTTTTGCGCCCCCCATGCCTCAGAGGGTGCGCCGTTAAAGAACGTGCTCGACGGCAATTGTGACTTGTATTCTCTGTAATCACCATTAATGGATGCATCTTTGATGACAATGGGGCGCATAAAGACCACGAGCTCGGTTTTGGCTCGTACCTCACTGCGTGATCCCGCTAGCGTGCCCGCGATTGGAACACGATTGAGGCCAGGTATGCCTTGCTCGGTACTCACATTTGACTCTTGCATTAATCCACCTAATACAGCAATCTCACCGCTTTGAACGCGAAGAATAGATTCCAATTCACGCGATTGAACAACGGGAATAAGATTCGTAATTGGCGGGGTTGCGTTGACTAACACAGGATTGGGATCGACGATAGTGCTTATGACGCGAGTAATGCTGGGGTGTACATTGAGCGTGACCTCACCAGAGTCTGATATTTGAGGTGTCACGGTCATCACAAATCCAACGGGGATCGTATTGATGTTGGACGTATACGAGGCAGGTGATATCACAACATTGCTGCTAATGGTTGCGGGTGTATACGATAGCGTCACATAAACATAATTGTCGATGACCTTGATGATGGCCGTCTGATTATTAATGACGGACAGCTTAGGACTTGATAGCACTTTAGTTGTCCCGAAACTCTCTAGCAAGCTAACGGCAGCAGAAATATCGCCAATAGTCGTTCCGGTTCTCGTAAAGCTAATGGTGCCCGCGTTTGTACTGCTAAGGGACGATGACGACGTGAGATTGACGGTTAAACCTCTTGCCGCCCCTGTGGAGATGATTTGTGACCAGTTAATGCCTGATTGAGAGTTGGCAGAGAGCTGAACCTCAACCACCGTCGCCTCAATCAACACTTGACGCCTAGCACCCACCATCACTCGATCAATGAATGCTCTCACGCGATCGTGTCCCTTGGATGTCGTGCTAACGCCCACAATACCAGACTCTTTGTTCACCATCAAAGGGTTGTTGGCTCCTGTAGCTCCGCCGCCCGCAGTTACGCCGCAAGCGATCGCCGCAGAATTGACGGGTTGTGCTGCTGCCGTGCCTGGTGCTGCGCCAGCGCTACCAGTAGTGCCACCCGCTCCAGTTGTTCCTCCTGTCGGTGCGGCAGTCACGCTGTTAATCGCTGCATTTTGTGCGCCGGTCGTATTTAACACTTGGCGCATCAAATCAGCGGCGCCTGCATTGCCCGAGCTGCTTTGCGCTGTGCTGGCCGATGTGCCGCCAGTAGAAGGGCTGCTTTGTGTCGCTTTCGTCAGCTCAAGTGCAACTTTTAATCTGTCATCACGGTCTTGCAAGCGTAATCTGTCTGCTTGTTCGTCTCGTTGGTTACGACTTTGGTTGGCGGTGATGACAATTTGACAAACGTTGGAAATTAAGGTTTCCCAAAATTTATTTTCACTGGAGGATTTGATAGATGAGTCAGAGGAGCCAGCGCTAGTCGCAGTTGCACCGCCCAAAGACGCGCTGATCGTGACTTGATTGCTCGCTTGCCGCTGCAAATTGACATAATCAATGGCGTAATTTTTTAAATAGGGCGTGTCGGGCTGGACGCGCAACAAATTGCCACTGACTTCATAGCGAATGTCACTCTGTGCAGAAATACGCTCTAGCAATTGAGGTAGCGTTTGGTCGGTTGCATTTAAAGTCACGCGACCACTTACCGATGGGTGAATGTCTACATTGAGCTTGTTGTCGCGGGCCAAAGCAAATAAAAGTGTTTTGATGGAAACATCGTTCACGACAACGCTAAAGACCTCTTGCGCGGCGCGAGGCGCAGGCACTGGCGGCATCGCAGGCAGACGGATGGGGCGCAGACTGGGCGGCGTTAAGGCGGCAGTGACCGATGGTTTTTCAATGATGTGACGCTCACTGAATGGTTGCGGCGGCAAATTACAAGCAGCCAGTAACAGACTAACAGCGGCAGTGAAAAACACTAATTTCATAGAAGATTGAGATTACCAGAAAATAGCAATTATTCAAGAGCTTATTGTTGTTTTAATGAGCAACTTCTCATGTATTTTCTTGCTTAAAACAGCTAGAAAGCTGCTTTAAGTGCGATCAAAACGAATTGGCTGGCGTTGAGGAGCCTGACGAGGATGTAGTGCCACTAGACGCTGTGGTGGATCCTGAGCCTGAAGTGCTGCTTCCAGATCCGCTGGAAGAGCCTGTAGTAGCGGTTGTTGGAACTTGGCTGGCAGGTGTATCCACACAGGTGGATGTTCCCGCACTCGTGATCGTTTGGCCAGGACTATAGACAGTGACAACTCCCGCCGTGCTAGTGCAAACAATTTTGTCCGTAGGGTTGTTCAGGGTGATCTTCACCGAGCCGTTGTTTTTCGTGCCTGATTGAGTCCCATGATTTTGGCTAGTTGAAGTTCCCGTTCCTGACCCCGTGACAGTGCCCGTGGTCGACACCGTACCCGTGCCTGTACCTGTGACTTTGTCGCCAGCTTTGCTAACGCATCCCGTACAACCGACCAAAAATGCGGTTGTTGAAATCAAGAGAGTTGACAAAATAGTTCGCATATATTGCAGCATGACATTCTCCAAAAAGAAAAAACTTGTGAATAACATCTTAGCGTGTTTGTGTGACTTGTCCATAGATAATTACGCTACTTCACAACAATAAAACGCCTTGACATTGCCCTCCGGTAATAACCTTCCAAAGTGTGTAGGCGCCTGTTGTGTCGGTTGTTAGGCAGCTGTCCAGAGGCGGGTTTTGCAAAACACCACTGGTGGACGGAACCACATCACCAAAACGGAACTGTCCAGACGAGGGACTACCGTCGTCGATTTTTCTATCCATTTCAGCTAGACTTTTTGAGTCAATCGATCCACCTGTCGTGACCATGGCTTTTGTTCCCTCGTTGGCTACTGTGGACCAATAGTAGGCGCCAAGTACATTGGTATTGGGTACTACGCTTGGGTAGGCAAAACCAATGGGTTGACCATACAGATTGGTCGGGCTGAAGTCGGCCGTTGGATTGCTGGCTGATGTTTGCTTGGTTTTGCATGGCGTACAAACGATAAATCCACCATGCGCAACATTGTTAAAAAATTGCTGGCTGTCATCAATGGGAACCCAACCATCCCCGGGTGAAACTAGTCCGGGGGCTGTATTGACATTAATGGTGAGCGCTTGCTCCGTAGTCAAATCCCCAGGCAGTGCGTTGTAACGATCTTGAAAACCGTAGTAGGCAACTTGCACTGCCCGCACTTGGTCGATCACGTTGCGCACTCTGGCCGAGGCAATGAGTTCTTGTCCACGCAAAACACCGCCGATGAATAGTCCGACAACCACTAGAACAATCGCAATTTCAACCAATGAGAAGCCACTTTGACGTCGCCCTCTCGGGCATTGTTTGATTCGTTTCATGGTTTGATGACTGGGACAACGCAGAGGATGAAAACAAAAAAGCAGTCGTTAGCTATGCGCTAAACGACTGCTAGAGTTTGTGCAGTTTACGCGTGATTTTTAGAAAATCGATGCGCCTTGGCAAGTGCTACTGGCGGGGTTGGTCACCCAGCCAGCGGCTGCTGTCGCGCACTTAGGAGAGTTAGTTGCAGTGGCAAAGGTGCCAGATGCAGGCGCACCCGCTGCAATAGCGGCGGTTGCTTGCAAATCGGTATAACGGAATTGTCCAGATGCCGCATTCCCATCGTCCACTTTGCGATCAATCTCTGCCAGCATGCTGGATGTCAATGTGCCACCAGTTGACACTTGCGGCTTGGGCGCTTCAGCACTGGTCGATAAGAAAACGATAGCACCTGCTGTACTGCCACCAGTGCCATTGGTGATGTCGTAGAGGAAGGTCAGTGGCGAGCCATAGACGTTGACCATGGTGTTGCCAGAGTTCAGTCCCGCAATCGTGTTGTAGGTCGCGGCCGTTGTGCCGCTGCCAATGGTGCCGATGACCCCCGTGGTACCCACACTGGTACAGGGTGAGCATGAGAGGAAACTAGCGGATGTCAGGTTATTAAAAAACGCGGCGCTATCAATCAAGGTAATGCTGCCGTCGCCAGATGAGCTAGCTGGCACGGTAGAGTAGCTGATAGACACAGCTTGCGCGGCGGTTAAATCGCCTGGCAGGAATTTATAGCGGTCGATAAACGCGTAGTAAGCCGTTTGAATACTCTGCTGCTGTGACGTGATGGAGTTCACACGTGCCGAATTAATGAGCTCTTGACCGCGTAACACGCCACCGATTAAGAGGCCAATAATGACCAGCACAATGGCGATCTCAACAAGGGTGAAACCTTGCTGGACTTGTTTTTTCATTCTTGAAATAGTCGATTTCATGTGATAACTCCTATAAGGGATTGTTAAAGATATGCCGCAATGGAATTGACTGCGCATAGAGAAATTCTAGCCTATCACATAAAACATGCTATAGGGTTTTTACTTACTACGTGGGATTTGTTGTCGCAACCACTTGGCATGCATCGCATTCGCCTCTTCTTCACTAACGCCAAAAACGGTATTAGTTCCCGATTCCTCTGGCGCAAGTACCGTCGGCCTAGGCTCTAAAAATGTGGTCATGGTATGGTTTGTGCGACGCTCGAACCAGTTCTTGAATGCGCGCCTCACTAAGTACAGCAAAGCCAACAAAATCGCGAATCCCCCAGCAAATATCGGCCAATTGCTTAGCCAATTATCGGACTCGGTTGTAGATCCTGACGGTTGCAGTGGCTTGACGCTACGTGGCGGCAGCATGGGCGCTGCGGGCGCTGATGCAGGGGCTAGCACAGAGGCTTGTGGCGCTACGGATGTCTTCGTCGGCTCAGCCTGTACAGCGATGTTGCGTGTACGCAACGAAGCAGTGCTTGAGCGTGGACCTTTTTTATTGAAATCGGCTACGGCCACATCGGGCACTGGCGTTGCAACTGCCTCGTTTGACTTTAGTGCGGATTCTGGATCGGCAGCAAATTGGATGATGGGCGCTAGTAGTGCCGTTAAGTCAGGCTTGCGATTTTCAGGTATCGCTTGAGGATTGGACGCGGCGGCTGTCGGCAAAGGTGTGCCCGCGTAGCTGCTGAGCGTATCAAACATCAAGTGCAAAGGCTGAAAACTGCGTCTGCCTGCATTGTTTAGAGTCAGTAACAGTTCGGTCGACAGATCAGGGTTGCTACGTTTTGCAGTGACGACGATAGCAAGTCGTTGCCCAGCACGACTTCTAACGTTAAAGCTCGCGTCGCTTAACCACTCGGGGTAGAGCATGCCTTGCGCTGCATGCTGGGCAGGCGTTGCAAGCCGTATGGCCGTACTCGCCGCCAAACTTTGCGTGGTGTTGGCATCCAGCGGCAACTCAAAAATCAAGGGGGCAGACCCTGCAGAGAGGATGATCGGCGCCTGCGCAAGACTGGGGGCTTGCAAGCCAGCGAACGCCAAGGCGGCGGCAAGCGCCCAACGCATCAGCATTTTCATAGAATACAAATCTTTTCGCATATCAGTAGGGTGCAAGATGAATGATCGTTTCCAAAAAAGCCGCATAGCCATTGTCGCTTTGACTCGCCTGACTTTACTTGAATCTTGGCGTGGACGCAGCGGACGCTTTTTATTGATAGCACTCATGGCTATTCAAATGATTACAAGTGTAGTGACCGAAATGGCGGTGACCGAATCGCTAGAGCTGCGGCTCACGACCTCTGCATTTTTGTACCGAATGTGTCTCATCTTTGCGCTGGGTGTTTCCATGATTGCTAGCGTGGTACGTGAGCACGAAACGGGCTTTGTTCATGTGCTGCTTGCCCACCCCATTTCGCGCATGCAATATGTGCTGGGGCGGATGTTGGGTTATGCGATGACAGCCTTGATTGCCGTGCTCTCGGTGATGCTCGTGATGGCTGTTTGGGTGCCCACGGATCAGTGGAGCGTCTTGCTTTTGTGGTCGATATCCCTTTGGCTAGAGCTTATTGTGACGGGCGCTGTCGCTTTATTTTTTGCGCTTGGGCTGCGCAGTATGGTGGGCGCAATGGTGATGTGGCTAGCGTTTTATATGTTGGCCAGGGTGTTAGATGTCGCGCGCACCATGGCGGCTACACCTATTGGACAAGACCCCAATAGTTTTGCTGCTGTGGCTGGGCAGTGGATGTTTCAGCTCATGGGTTGGGTGATTCCACCGCTGGGCACCTTTACGCGCGCCGAATGGCTGCTTGGCAACGTCATGCCCACGGCACAAACCTGCGGCATCTTGGCGGTGTGGGCGTTGCTGTATTCGGTGATTTGCGTGGCCGCCGCCGCGATTGATTTTTATCGTCATGAAATTTAACGCCATCCCATCCGCACGCGCGGCGGCGCTGCAGTTTTTTGCCAAACGCAAAGCGCAAGCGCCTGCGCCAAAAGCGCTGTGGGGCTTGCTGGTTGTGGGCTTGCTGGCTAGTAGCGCACTCTCTACGCTGCGCGGAGAACCCAAAGCGACAGCCGAGGCGCTAGGGCAGCCACCGTCCGTTTTGGGTGCACGACTGCTTTCACTCGATGAACCTGTGGCGTTTGCCAAGTTACTCAACTTAGTCACTCAGGCGCACGATGTGCAGCCTGGCCTCTCTCTGACGTATGGACAGCTCAACTACGAGCAACTCACCGCATGGTTAGACCTCTCGCTCAAGCTTGATCCCACAGGGCAATATCCGCTCATGGCAGGCGCCCGTTTGTATACGCAAGGCTCGGCAGACCGTGCTCGCCAACGCAAGATGACGGACTGGGTGGCGAGCCGGTTTTTAGATGACCCCGAGCGCCGCTGGACATGGCTTGCACACGTCGCGTATGTGGCCAAGACGCAATTTAAGGATCCTGCGTTGGCGATCCAGTACGGCGAATTGCTGCGCAGCAAAACCGAAAATATTCCCTCTGTACCTGCATGGGCCAGGCAGCTAGACATCTTTTTGAAGATCGATATGAAAGATTCAGATGCCGCCAAATTTTTGATTGGCGGCTTACTCGCCAGTGGAAAAATTACCGACTCCAACGAGCTTAGATTTTTAGTGCGAACACTTCAAGAATTAGAGGAAGGCAAGCGATGACAACAGAAAAAATCACAAGTAGTATGGCCTTGCAAGCCATTCGTGTCGAAAAAATCTATCCCACTCGGCCTGACTTCAAAGCTCTCAATGATGTCAGCCTCGGCGTAACCGCAGGCGAATGCTTCGCCCTAGTCGGTGTCAATGGCGCGGGTAAAACGACACTGATTAAAAGCTGGCTGAACCTCACTACTGTGAGCAAAGGATCACTCACGATTTTTGATGTGGATGCAACCACGTTGGAAGCTCGGGAGCGCATGGCCTACATGCCCGAGCGCTTTGCGCCGCATGGCTGGCTCAAAACCAAAGACTACATCCAGCTTGTGCTCTCCTTGCACGGCGTGGTGTGGGACGAAGCGATTGCCGTGCAGACCTTGCTGGATATGGGCTTGCAGGCAGGTGTGCTTAAACTTGCGATGCGCGAATGCTCCAAAGGCATGAGTCAAAAAATTGGTCTCGCTGCTGCGTTTTTATCTAACCGTGAGCTGCTGATATTGGATGAACCCATGAGCGGACTCGACCCGATTTCGCGCGTGCAAGTCAAAGGACTCATTCGCCGTATGAAGGAGCAAGGTCGCACGGTGTTTATGTGTACGCATGCGCTTGGCGATGTGGGCGAGTTGGCGGACAGATTGGCCGTCATGCACGGCGGCGAAATTCGCTTTGTCGGGACAGTCCCCGAATGGCTATCGAAGTACAACACCGATAATCTGGAACAAGCTTACCTTTCAACGGTTCAAGCGTCTTAATTAGGATCTGACCCCAATTAATTAGGGTCAGATCCTCATTCTTTTTAAGGGAAATCAAAAATGAAAATTGCAGTTTTGGCTGGTGACGGCATTGGTACAGAAATCGTGGCGGAAGCCGTTAAAGTTTTAAAAGCTTTGGATTTAAAAATGGAGATGGAGTCCGCGCTGGTGGGCGGCGTGGCTTACGACGCGTTTGGTCATCCACTGCCTCCTGCCACACTGGCGCTAGCAAAAGCGTCGGATGCGATTTTGTTTGGCGCGGTGGGCGACTGGAAGTACGACAAGCTAGAGCGTCAATTCCGCCCCGAGCAAGCGATTTTGGGTTTGCGTAAAGAGCTGGGACTCTTTGCTAATTTCCGCCCAGCGATTTGCTACGAAGAGCTGGTCGATGCCTCTAGCCTGAAGCCAGAACTCATTGCAGGCTTAGATATCCTCATCATCCGTGAGCTAACAGGCGATATCTATTTTGGTCAGCCACGTGGTCGCCGTACCGCCACCGATGGACATTTCCCAGGCAGCGAGGAAGCCTTCGACACCATGCGCTACAGCCGCCCCGAGATTGAGCGCATCGCGCATGTGGCGTTTGATGCAGCACGTAAGCGTAGCAAGCGGGTGACGAGCGTGGACAAAAACAACGTGCTCGAGACCTCGCAGTTGTGGAAAGACGTGATGATTGAAGTTGCGCAGCAATACCCCGACGTGGCGCTCGATCACATGCTGGTGGACAACGCCGCCATGCAACTCGTCAAAGAGCCAAAGAAGTTTGACGTGGTCGTCACGGGCAATATGTTCGGTGATATCTTGTCGGACGAAGCCTCGATGCTGACGGGCTCCATCGGCATGTTGCCTTCCGCTAGTTTGAACTCTAGCAATCAAGGGCTGTACGAACCCAGTCACGGCTCAGCGCCTGATATCGCAGGCAAAGGTATTGCGAATCCGCTCGCGACGATCTTGTCTGCCGCCATGATGCTGCGCTTTAGCCTAGGTCAAGCGGAATCTGCCTTGCGAATCGAAGCTGCCGTAAAGGCCGTGTTGGCTAAGGGTTTGCGCACAGCAGACATCTACGGCAAAGGTGGTGCTGGAATTACCAAAGTCAGCACGTTGGAGATGGGTAATGCGGTTGTAGCGGCACTCAAATAAGTATGGAACTTATCGCGTACCTCATTGACTTCATCCTGCACATCGACAAACATTTAGAGCTTTTTGTTACCACCTACGGCGCTTGGGTTTACGCGCTTTTGTTTCTGATTATTTTTGTAGAAACTGGCTTGGTTGTCATGCCATTTTTGCCAGGGGACTCGCTGTTATTTGTCGTGGGAGCCTTGGCTGGTGTGGGTTTGATGAACTATCCGCTCGTGATGGGGTTACTCATGATTGCCGCTGTCGCAGGTAATCAAACCAACTACACCATCGGCAGTCACTTTGGTAAGCGAGTATTCGCTTGGGAAAACTCAAAACTGTTTAACAAAAAAGCTTTTGACAGTGCGCACGCTTTCTACGAAAAGCACGGCGGCATCACCATTGTGGCTGCGCGTTTTATGCCGTTTCTCAGAACCTTTGCGCCCTTTGTAGCAGGCGTGGCGCAGATGACGCGCGCTAAATTCACTTTTTACGATGTATTCGGCAGCGTGCTGTGGGTCGGCTCTATCGTGACTATGGGCTACTTTTTTGGCAATTTACCGTGGGTCAAACAGCACCTCAGTCACATCATCTGGGCGATGATTTTGATTCCAGGTTTATTGGTTTTGATTGGTGCGGTGCGCACGAAGAACCCCCCTGCCACTTCGTGACATCCCCCCTACTTCGCAGGGGAGAACAAGGTTTTAGCTAGCCTGTTATGCGCTTCAATCAGCGGCTCAATCTCTAAGGTAGCGATTCGGCCTTCGCGCACCACGACACGGCCATTCACAATGGTGTAGTCCGCGTTGCCGCTGGCGCATAGCATCAGCGCCCCTACAGGGTCATGCACCGCGCCGCCCGCCATCGCCAGTGTGTCTGTTCTAAACATGGCTAAGTCGGCACAGTAACCCTCTTTGATTTGCCCGATGTCGTGCGAGCGCCCCAGCACTTCCGCGCCGCCGCGTGTGGCAAGGCGTAACGCATCACGCGGAGTCATCTCTTGCGGCCCTGTGTCGCAGCCGAAGGGCTCAAGCGCTTTGCCTACGCGAGCCAGCAGCATCGCCTGCCGCGCTTCATTCAGCATGTGCGCTGCGTCGTTGCTGGCGCTGCCATCAACGCCCAGTCCAATAGGTACGCCGCTTGCCAGCATTTTGCGCAGCGGCAAGATGCCACTCGCCAAGCGCATATTGCTGCATGGACAGTGGGCAATCCCTGTGCGCGTGGCGGCAAAAAGCGAAATGCCCACGTCATCTAACTTGACGCAGTGTGCATGCCACACGTCGCTGCCGACCCAGCCCAAATCTTCGGCGTATTGGGCAGGGGTGCGGTTGAATTTTTCTAGGCTGTACGCCACGTCGTGATCGTTTTCGGCAAGATGCGTGTGCAGCCGCACGCCAAAGCTGCGTGCCAGTTTGGCGGACTCGCGCATCAAATCCGTACTCACGCTAAACGGTGAGCACGGCGCGAGCGCCACTTGCGTCATCGCGCCATGCGAGGCATCGTGATAGGTCTCGATTAAGCGCTGCGACTCTTTGAGGATGAACGGCTCTTTTTCCACCACACGGTCAGGCGGCAGCCCGCCAGCGCTCTCGCCTACGCTCATGCTACCGCGTGTGGCTAGAAACCGCATTCCAATTTCCTTGGCGGCCTCAATAGAGTCATCCAAACGAATGCCGTTCGGATAGATGTAGAGGTGGTCACTACTTGTAGTGCAGCCCGATAGCAGCAACTCAGCCATCGCGATCTTGGTCGAGGTACGCACCATCTCTGGGGTCAAGCCAGCCCAAATCGGATAGAGACCTTTGAGCCAAGAAAACAGCTCGGCGCTTTGCACGCTGGGGATGGCACGCGTCAAACTTTGCACCATGTGGTGATGCGTATTGACCATGCCTGGAACGACGACGTGATTTTTTGCGTCGATAACTTCTATGCTGGAAGCTTTATCCAGTATGCCCTGCAGGGCGATTTCATCATCCGCATCGCCTTTTTTGAAGATGCGGGATATGCGCCCATCCTTCAAAAAAAGCGACGCACCATACAGTTCGCCATTTGGCTCTGTACGTGCGTCGTCTTGTGTTGCGATGCAGCGTGCGCGGTGGACGAGAACGCTACTCACAACAACTTCGATTACTTCTTGCCGCTAGGCACTTTGCCTTCCACGCCTTTAACGTAGAACATGATGCCGCTCATGAACTTGTCATCAGCCACTTCGCCAGCTTTCAAAACCTCTTTACCGTCTTGTCCAACGATAGGTCCTTTCCAAACAGAGAACGTACCCGCCTTGAGGCCTGCTTTCACTTCATCTAGTTTGGCTTTGGCATCAGCTGGAATGTCAGCAGCCAGTGACACCATATCAATCGCGCCTTCCTTCACGCCCCACCATGTGTTCGGTCCTGTTGCCCACTTGCCATCGAGTGCGTCTTTGGTCGCCTTGATGTAATACGGTGCCCAGTTAATCACGGCAGAACCCAAGTGCGCTTTCGGGCCGTAGGCCGTCATGTCGGAATCCCAACCAAACGCGCGCTTGCCCAGCTTTTCAGCCGTTTGAAGCACGGCAGGCGAGTCGGTGTTTTGCATGAGCACGTCCGCGCCGCCGTTAATCAAGCTAGTTGCCGCTTCGGTTTCTTTGGGTGGTGCAAACCACTCGCCAACCCACACCACTTTAGTCTTCACTTTTGGATTCACGCTTTGTGCGCCCAGCGTAAAGCTATTGATGTTACGGATGACTTCGGGAATTGGGATGGAGCCAACAACGCCCAGTGTGTTCGTCTTGGTCATCTTGCCTGCAATCACGCCCGCCATGTACGCGCCCTCGTAGGTGCGGCTGTCGTAAGTGCGCAAATTGTCGGCAGATTTGTAACCTGTGGCGTGCTCAAACTTCACGTCTTTAAATTCAGGCGCTACTTTTAGCATCGGATCCATATAGCCAAACGTTGTGCCAAAAATGACTTTGTTACCTTGACCAGCCAAATCACGCATCACGCGCTCTGCGTCGGCTGACTCGGGTACGTTCTCTACGATGGATGTTTTGATCTTGTCGCCAAACTCTTTCTCTAAAGCTTTACGTGCGTTGTCATGCGCAAACGTCCAGCCGCCGTCGCCCACAGGGCCCACGTAGGCAAACGCAATTTTGAGTGGCTCGGCTTTAGGCGCTGCGGCTGGGGCGGCAGGCTTGACCTCTTCCTTTTTACCGCAACCCACAAGGGCGGCGGCCACTAGCACAGCAGCCGTGATGGCTGTGGCTTTGAGAGCAAAACGTTTATTCATGATGAAAACTCACTTTCAAGGGTTGGATTAAAAAACTGCAACTGACAAATTTTATACAAGCAAAAGGCGTGCCCTTGCCAGCATATTAACTAAGGTGAAAAGGTTTGCCCAAACTAGCAGGCATATTGGCGCGAATCCAGTCTGGGCGACGCGAAATCAGCACCAACACCACAATGGTAGCGAGATACGGCAACATATTGAGCATTTCAGCAGGCACTTGTACGCCAGCGCCTTGCAGATGGAATTGCAGCATGGTGACGCCGCCAATCAGATACGCACCTAGCAGCACTCGCGCAGGTCGCCACGTGGCAAACGTGGTGAGCGCCAGCGCAATCCAACCTTTGCCAGCCGTCATGCCCTCAACCCACAGCGGCGTATAGACCAAGCTGAGGTACGCACCGGCAAGGCCGCACAGAGCGCCGCCTGCCATCATGGCCAACAACCTAATGCGCCGTACGTTGTAGCCCAGTGCATGAGCCGACTCGGGGCTTTCGCCTACCGAGCGCAAAATCAGGCCGGCGCGGGTTTTGTACAAAAAGTACATCAGTCCCGCAGCCATAAAAATGGCGATGTACACCAGCGGATGCTGCTTAAAAAAGGCGGATCCCACCAGAGGAATATCAGATAAATACGGCACAGCGTAATTGATACGCGCTGGTAGGGTGGCCTGCACGTAGCCTGTGCCAATAAACGCAGAAAAACCTGCACCAAAAAGTGACAGCGCCAATCCCGTAGCGTAGGCATTGGTGTTTAAATAAATAATGAGCAAGCCCGCAAGCCATGCCAGTATTGCCCCCGCAGCCATGCCAGCCACAAAGCCAATGCTGTCTTGACCTGTGGCATGGGTGGCTGCAAAACCTGCTAAAGCAGCGCAAATCATCATGCCTTCTGCGCCCAAGTTGACCACGCCCGCGCGTTCGTTGATGAGGAGGCCGAGCGCAGCGAGTGCCAGCACCGTGCCAGCCGCCAAGGTTGATCCGATTAAGAGTGCGTAGGTTTCCATTAGGATTTTTTCCAGGTCAGGCGATACGCGATCAAGGTGTCAGACGCCAACAGCGAAAACAACAGCAGCCCTTGGAACACGCCCGTGACCGACTTGGGCACGCCCATGCGCGACTGCGCCAGCTCGCCACCAATGTAGAACATGCTCATCAAAAGACTGGCGAGCACCACACCCACAGGATGCAGCCGCCCGACATACGCCACGATGATGGCCGCAAAACCATAGCCAACGGGCACATAAGGGGTCAATTGCCCAATCGGGCCAGCAACCTCAAGCGCACCAGCCAGTCCTGCTGCACCGCCCGAAATCAAGAGCGCGATCCACAGCGCCGCACGGCTAGAAAACCCTGCATAACGAGCGGCATGCGGTGCAAGACCACCTACGGCGAGCGCAAAACCCGCCTTGCTACGGAACAAAAATAACCATAGCACGCCTGCGCTAAGCAGCCCGAGCACAATGCCAATGCTGACGCGCGAGCCTTGTATCAGACGCGGGATTTGCGTGACAGCTTCAAAACTTTTGCTTTGCGGAAAGTTGTAACCCCCAGGGTCTTTGAGCACGCCATTGACTAAAAAAAGTAAGGTCGAAATCGCAATATAGACCAGCATCAAGCTCACCAAAATTTCATTCGCATGAAAGCGATCTTTGAGCAGCGCCGTGATACCCGCCCAAAACATCCCGCCCAGCACGCCCGCTAGCAAAATGGCGGGAATGATGATCCAAGCATGGGTGGTTTTGTCCGCTTGCAATGCCATCCAACCCGCAAAGATTGCGCCCATCACAAACTGACCCTCCGCGCCAATGTTCCAAATGCCCGAGCGAAAACACACCGAAAGCCCCAGCGCAATGATGAGCAGCGGCGTGGCTTTAACCAAGAGCTCGCCCACGGCGTAGCCTGACTTGATCGGTTCCCAAAAAAACATCGTCAGCCCACGTAGCGGATCTTTGCCGAGCAAGCTAAAAATCGTGAGCCCCACTAGCACCGTGACCGCCAGCGCCAAGAGCGGCGAGGCATACGTCCAAGCGCGAGATGGAGCAGGGCGGGCAATCAGTTTAAACATGCGTCTCCGCTCCTTTTGCATACCACAAACCACTCATCCACTCGCCAACCAAGCTGGGCGTGGCCTGCGCGGCATCAATGCTTGGCGAGAGCCGTCCCTTGGCGATCACATGCAAGCGGTCACAGACTTCAAACAGTTCGTCCAGTTCGTCGCTCATCACCAGCACCGCACAGCCGCGCTCGCGCAAAGCGAGCAGCTCCGCGCGAATTTGCGCCGCCGCGCCCACATCTACGCCCCATGTGGGTTGAGCGACGACCAGCACTTCAGGTTGGGCATCCATTTCGCGTCCGACGATAAATTTTTGCAAATTGCCACCTGACAGGGATTGCGCCAATGCTGCGCTTCCCTTGCCAGACCCCGCCTTTACGTTGAAGGCAGCGATGATCTTGGTTGCCTGTTCGTGCAACTTTTTAGGTGCAATCCAATCAAAACCAAAACGCCGTGTGACCGCTTCGTGTCGTGTCAGCAGCAAATTATCGGCAAGACTAAAAGAAGGCACAGCACCGCAGCCGAGGCGCTCTTCGGGCACGATGTGCAGCTTGTGTTTAGAGAAAGCGCGGGTCGATATAGCCGTCAGCAATTCCTTTTGCCCGTTGCCCGACACGCCTGCAATCCCAACGATTTCGCCAGCGCGAACGTCTAAGTTGATGTGCGCGAGGTCCACACCAAACGGATCAGATTTGAGCTTCGAGAAGTTGTGCATCAAGAGGTGCGACTCGCCCGTTTGCATGGCGGTACGCGAGAGTGGCCGAGGCTCAAAGCCAATCATCATGCGGCTGAGTGAGGCGTTGGACTCGTTGGCAGGCACGCATTCACCCGTCACGCGACCGCCGCGCAGCACCGTGCAACTATCACACAGCGCACGGATTTCATCCAGCTTGTGGCTGATGTAGAGGATGGTGCAGCCCTCAGACGCAAGCTGGCGCAGCACGACAAAAAGCTTCTCCACAGCCTGCGGTGTCAGCACCGATGTGGGCTCGTCAAGAATCAAAAGCTTGGGGTTCGTCAGCAAAGCGCGGATGATCTCCACGCGCTGCCGCTCCCCCACCGCAAGACTGTGCACAGGGCGCAGCGGGTCAACGTCCAGCCCATACGCAGCGGCTTTGGCGGTGATTTGCGCAGAGACTTCTTTCAAGCTATGTGACTTGTCCAAACCCAGCCAAACATTCTCAGCAACCGACAACGTATCGAACAAACTGAAATGCTGAAACACCATGCTGATGCCAAGCGCCCGAGCCGCTTGCGGGTTGGCGATGTGGACGACTTCACCATTAAAAGATACCTGCCCACTATCAGGCTTCACCACGCCGTAAATGATCTTCATCAACGTCGATTTGCCCGCGCCGTTTTCGCCCAAGATGGCGTGGATTTTTCCAGCACCCACAGAAAGCGTAATGTCGTCGTTAGCCAGCACAGCGGGGTAGCGCTTGGTGATGTTGGTAAGCGTGAGACGGGTGGACGTGGTCATTCGAATAATCGTAACACGGGGGGATTGGTATCATGGAGTTATGCAAAACATAAGAAATATCGTCAAAAATTTGAATGGCTTTGTGCACCGAAATACTATTGATTTGTTGCTCTGGACTTTATTTATTGCAAGCATGCTCCTTATGTGCAAATCGAGCACAGATCCACGCCCAGACTTTATCAAGGGGAGCCTACTTGAGGCCTTTTTCAAGCCGTTCCCCAACGGGAATCAAATCACGTTTGATGTCACGGTTGGCATCATTGTTAGCCTATTTGTCTATGTACTTGTTGTTCGTCTCCCGGATAAGCAGAAGAGGCGACGACTGAAGGCACATCTTCTTAGGCGTTATGACGACCTCAAAGGGCAATGCATCACACATTTCCTATGGTCCTGCAACCAACCGGCAGAGTCCGCTCTGATTGATCGTTTGAAGAATCAAGAAGAATTTCGTGAATTCTTTACACAATCAGTTTCAGCAGATCAGGATCGTTGGCATGCGGTACTCAATGGCCTCACTGATGTTTATGTTCAATCGCTTGTGCGTGAACTCGACTTGTTCCGAGGCGAATTGGATTACGTGCTGACTAGCGTAGAAGTGGTCGACGAAAAAGCCTTTAGGCTTCTTCGAAATCTAACTCAAGTGCTTCAACGTAGTCGTTATTGGTCTGATAGGGAAGACCAATTGAAGCCGTTATCGCAGCTCATGTGGTCTATGTTTGCTGGTTGGAGTTTCGTCGATGGATATACGGGACGAGATCGTGTTGATGAGATGTTCAAAGCAATATGACTACAATGACTACAAGTATTCATTAAGGAGCTTTTATGCCCATTTCCATTCGTTTAGATGCTGACGTTGAGCAGCGCATTGACCAATTAGCCAAAGACACAAACCGTAGCAAAGCGTTCTATTTGCGCGAGCTGATTACTAACGGCTTAGAAGACCTTGAGGACTATTACCGTGCTTCGATGGTGTCGGCGCGTATCCGCAACGGAACCGAAAAAGTTTATTCTTTAGCTGAGGTGGAGGCAGAGCTTGGTTTGGCAAGTTGAGTTGTCAAACACGGCGCGCAAGCAATTTTTAAAACTTGATCCAGCCGTTGCGAAACGACTCACCAAATTTTTGCGTGAACGTATCGCACCTTTAGATGATCCGCGAAGTGTAGGTAAAGCGCTGCTCGGTTCGGTACTGGGCAACTATTGGCGCTATCGAATTGGTGATTACCGTTTAGTGTGTGAAATCCAGGATGGAAAGTTGCGCATTGTGGTTGTTGAAGTCGGAAATCGAAAAGAGATTTATCGCTAAACACGCGATTGCACAAATTCTGCCAACCTTGCCAAATACCCCGCCCGCGTCGCCTCATCCACAAACGCTGCCTCAAAGCTATTTCTAGCAAGCGTCACCGCATCTGCTGCCGTTAAATTCAAAGCCGCAAAAGTGGCTTCCCAATTGGCATTCATGTATCCGCCAAAGTAGGCGGGGTCATCCGAATTGATGGTGGCACAGAGTCCTGCATCCAGCATTTTTTTGAGTGGATGCTCGCGCATGTCGGTGACGACTTTGAGTTTTAAATTTGACAGCGGACAAACCGTGAGTGGGATGCGGTCTTTTGCCAGTCTTGCAACCAACGCCTCATCTTCTAAGCAGCGCACGCCGTGGTCGATGCGCTCTACCTTTAAGTCGTCCAAGGCTTGCCAGATATAGGTTGGCGGGCCTTCTTCGCCTGCGTGAGCGACTAGGCGCAGGCCTTCGCGCTTGCACATCGCAAACACTCGGGCAAATTTTTCGGGTGGGTGCCCCACTTCGCTGGAGTCGAGTCCTACGCCGATAAATTTGTCCCTGTACGGCAGCGCTGCTTCAAAAGTTTCGATGGCACTGGCTTCACTCAAATGCCGTAAAAAGCACAGGATAAGCAAGGCGTTGATGCCCCATTTGGCTTTGGCGTCTGTGCAAGCGCGGTAAAGGCCGTTCACGACCACATCCATCGCTACGCCACGCTCCGTATGGGTTTGCGGGTCGAAGAACATCTCGGTGTGGATGACGCTGTCGGCATGCGCGCGTTCAAGATACGCCATTGCCATGTCATAAAAGTCTTGCTCTTGGAGTAAGACCGAAGCCCCCGCGTAGTAAATATCTAAGAAGCTTTGCAAGTTGGTGAACGCATAGGCGGTACGTAGCGCCTCCACGCTTGCATAGGGCAGTGCGACGTTATTGCGCTTGGCAAGCGCAAAAATCAACTCAGGCTCTAGCGAGCCCTCGATGTGAATGTGCAGCTCGGCTTTGGGAAGCTGTTCGATCAGGGTTTGGAGGGTGGCTTGCATTGCTAAACTATAAAGCATGAGTTTTAAATCACCCTTCCAATCGCCATTCCAACCCGAACCCAAATTTCAGCACGGCACTGCTCCCAAAACTGCTGTGCTTCTCGTCAACCTTGGCACGCCCGATGCGCCCACGCCGTCCGCGGTGCGGCGTTATCTTGCCGAGTTTTTGAGTGACCCGCGTGTGGTGGAAATTCCAAAGCCGATTTGGTGGCTGATCCTGCACGGCATCATTTTGCGTGTGCGCCCCAAAAAATCCGCTGCCAAGTACGCCAGCATTTGGATGGATAAGGATGTGGGCGAAGCCTCATCGCGTGGTTCACCTCTTCGCTATTACACGCAGCAGCAGGCCAAGCTTTTGCAAGCGGCACTTGATGCAGCGGATCAAAAGGTCACCGTGCGTTACGCCATGCGTTATGGCAACCCGAGCATTGCGCAGGAATTGGATCAGCTAAAGGCCGAAGGCGCGACGCGCATCTTGGTGTTGCCGCTCTACCCGCAGTACTCGGGTACGACGACAGCCAGCGTGTCGGATGCGGTGTTTGATTGGGGCAAGCAGCAGCGCGTGATTCCTGAGCTGCGCTTTGTGAATCGCTATCACGACCATGATGGCTACATCTGCATGCTGGGCAATCGTGTTCGTGAATCGTGGAAGAAGACAGGTCAGCCGCAAGTGCTGGTGATGACGTTCCACGGCGTGCCTGAGCGCACGCTGCATCTGGGCGATATGTACCACTGCGAGTGCTTGAAGACGGCGCGTTTATTGGCTGAGAATTTGGGGCTCACAAAAGAACAATACCGCGTCACGTTCCAGTCGCGTTTTGGTCGCGCCAAGTGGTTGCAGCCCTATACCGAGCCGACGCTCATTGCACTCGCTAAAGCGGGGATCGAGCGCGTGGACGTGATTTGCCCGGGCTTTACCAGCGACTGCCTAGAGACGCTGGAAGAGATCGACATGGAAGCGCGTGAAGCCTTTATTCATGCGGGCGGCAAAGCGTTCAACTACATCCCATGCCCGAACGATAACCTCGAGTGGATTGGCGTGCTGCGTTCCATTGCCGAGCAACACCTTGGCGGTTGGGAGACAAAAGCCGTGCCAAACGCCATTGAACTCAAGCAATCCAGAGCGCGTGCGCTGCAAGCTGGGGCGAAGGACTGATGTCCGCTATTTAATATGTCCGATTTATCCGTCAGTCTCGTCACCGCCGCGCAGCTCATTGTGGATGGCAATGCCTCGCTTTTAGCCATCGTTGGCCGCTCGTTGGCAGTGAGTTCTTTGGCGGTGCTCGTTGGCGGCTCGATGGGACTCTTGCTGGGCGCTTGGCTGGGTGTGGCGCGCTATCCAGGGCGGCCTGCGGTCTTAGTTGTTTTGAATTCCTTTTTGGCAGTGCCATCGGTAGTGGTGGGGCTAGTGGTGTACCTCATGCTCTCGCGCACAGGGCCGCTGGGGTTTTTGGGCTGGCTGTTTAGTTTCCAAGCGATGGTGGTGGCGCAGTCACTTTTGGTTTTGCCCGTGGTCACGGCCTTGACGCGGCAAGTGGTGGAGAACGCCGAAGCAACGCACGGCGAGCAGTGGCGCTCGCTCGGTGCGGGTACGCTGGCGCGTTCGGTGCTGCTGGCTTTCGATGAGCGGCATGCGCTGTTTATGGTCTTCGTCACCGCCTTTAGTCGCGCCATTACCGAGGTGGGCGCTGTGATGATTGTGGGCGGCAATATCGATGGCTTTACGCGCGTGATGACGACCGCTATTGCGCTTGAGACCAGCAAGGGTGATTTACCGCTGGCGCTGGCGCTTGGGTTTGTTCTACTTGCGGTCATGCTGGGGTTGAATGCACTAGCGGCATTGGTGCAATACGCTAGAAGCCGCATGGATACTCGGATGCACGAGAACCCCCCTGTCGCGTCGCGACATCCCCCCTACTTCGTAGAGGGAGAACCAAGGACTAAGTTTGCCCCTGCGGTAGTAGGGGAAATGCCCGAAGGGCAAAGGGGTTGTGCCCTATCGCTAGAGTCTGCCAGCGTTAAATTTGGCGCACAAACCGCGCTGGCATCTTGCTCTTTGTCTATTGCCAAGGGCGAGCGAGTGGCACTCTTGGGCGCAAACGGCAGTGGGAAAAGTACGCTGCTGCGGCTCTTGCACGGACAGCAAAAGCCTAGCGGCGGCGAGCGAATAGTCCACACCAGTACTCCGCAAATTCAGCGCCAAGTGATGGTGTTTCAGCAGCCGCACATGCTGCGTTTGTCGGCGCTCACCAATGTGCATTTAAGTTTATGGTTTTCTGGAAAATCATGGAAAACTGCCAAGGCAGATGCCCTGCAAGCCTTATCCAGTATGGGCTTCGAGGGCATAATGCACCGTAATGCCCGCGCCATGTCGGTTGGGCAACGGCAGCGTTTGGCGTTAGTTCGGGCTTGGGCATTGCAGCCTGATATTTTGTTTTTGGATGAGCCAACCGCAAGCTTAGACCCCAAAGCGCGGCGCGATGTCGAGACGCTCATTCAGCAATTTGCCGACAGCGGATGCACGCTGGTGTTCGCCAGTCACAACCTGGGGCAAGCCAAGCGTTTGGCGACAAGGGTGGTGTATTTGGAGCAAAGCAAGCTGCTAGTGGATTTGCCAACTAAAGATTTTTTTAATAAAGAACTGCCTAACGAGGCGGCGTTATTTTTGCAGGGCGAGCGGGTATGAGGCAGCTAGGTGTCCTGCAGCCCATATGGCGCGGGCAGGCATGGCTTGTAGCCCTTATCTGGTGTGGCTTGTGGGTAATCCCTTCAGTAGGTTTTACTCAGCAATTGGCTTTGATATCAACACACACCACGGAGCAATCGGGTTTGTTAGCCCGCTTGCTGCCTGCGTTCACAAAAGATACGGGGATTAGGGTCAAGCCGATTATTTTGGGGACAGGGCAAGCGTTAGATGCGGCGCGGCGCGGGGACGCGGATGTGCTGTTTGTGCATGACAAAGCTGCGGAAGAAAAGTTTTTGAGTGAGGGTTTTGGTGTGCAGCGCTTTGATGTGATGTACAACGATTTTGTGCTGATTGGGCAAGCGAATGATCCCGCGCAGATACGCGGTAAAGACGTGGTGCTAGGGTTAAAAAAGATAGCACAAACGAACGCGACGTTTTTTTCACGCGGGGATAAAAGCGGCACGCACGCTGCAGAGCTGCGCTATTGGAAGATGGCTGGAATAGACAGCAAAGAGAGCAAAGGGCAAAACTACAAAGAATGTGGCTGCGGCATGGGGCAGGCGCTCAACATGGCGGCAGCGGCGGGTACGTATGTGCTGTCGGATCGCGGTACCTGGCTCAACTTTAAAAACCGCAAGCAGTTAGCGATTTTGGTAGAGGGCGACACGCGGCTCTTCAACCAATACGGCGTGATGGTGGTGAACCCCGCTAAGCATCCGCATGTGAAAGTGCGCGAGGCTCAAGCGTTTGTCGATTGGGCGATCTCGCCCGCAGGGCAGGCGGTGATTGCGGCCTACAAAATTGGTGGCGAGCAGGTGTTTTTTCCGAATGCAAAATAAAGATGGATTGTTCTACTTCTTAGCTTTGAGCTTGTTGTACTCTGCCACGATATTCTTGCCATCGTCACCAGCCGCTTTTAGCCAATCGGCCAGCATGATCTGTCCAATTTGCTGCATATCGGCTTGTAACTTAGCTGATGGCTTGATGATCTTCATGCCTTTTTCGGTGAGTAATTTTTTGTACTCATCGTTCTTGCTAATTGATATTGCCCATCCGCGCGCTTCGGCTTCACCAGCGGCCTTGGTTAAAGCGGCTTGAGTGGCTGTATCGAGTGCATTAAACGATTTCAAATTAACAATTACAGCGTTCTTTGGCAGCCATGCTTGCGTGTCGTAAAAGTTTTTGATTGACTCATATGTCTTGCTGTCGTAACCCGTTGAGCCAGAGCTCATGTAGCTCTCTACAACGCCAGTCGCAAGCGCTTGGCTTAGCTCGGCCGCTTGAATCGTGACAGGCTGCGCACCAATCAGTTCGGCAATTTTGGCAGTGGCAGGGCTGTAGGCACGCCATTTGATGCCGCGCAAATCAGCAACCGAAGTGATTTCTCGCTTGCTATAAATGCCTTGTGGCGGCCATGCCACGCTAAACAAAAGTTTCATGCCCTGAGCCGCCAAAGCCTTATCCATAGCGGGTTTAGAGACGGCGTAGAGCTTCTTGGCATCGTCGTAACTAGCCGCTAAAAAGGGAACGCCATCTAGCGCATAGAGTGAGTTTTCGTTGGCATAGTTGGCCAGCAAGATCTCGCCCAGTTGCGCTTGTCCTCCTTGGACCGCGCGCTTAATTTCGTTCGCTTTAAACAGTGATGCGTTTGCGTGGACTTGAATTTTGAGCTTGCCGGCCGTTGCAGTGTCTACGTCTTTAGCGAACTGGACAAGGTTCTCGGTATGGAAGTTGCCCGCGGCGTAGGCTGCGGGTAAGTCCCATTTTGTTTGAGCAAAAAGTTGAGTTGTTAGTAGCGCCGTGCTACACAACGCGAGGGTGCTGATCAATCGTTTCATGAGATTTCCAATGTAGTAAATAGCAAATGCTAGAAGAGCGATCAATGTAAACGCATATAGTGGTTGATTGAATCGGTGTTTTCCCTTTCAATGGCCAGCGCCACTTGGGTGCTTTAATCGCAGATGCTCTACTTCATAATTACCCCACCATCGCTATGAATCTTCGTTTTGTTGAAGCTTTCTATTGGGTTGCAACACTCAAATCGGTAACAAGAGCTGCGGAAAAGTTGCATGTGACTCAGTCTGCAATGTCAGCGCGAATTGCAGCGCTGGAGGATGAGCTTGGCGTTTTATTGCTAGACAGACGCGATAAACAGTTTCGCCTCACCGTGGCAGGGGGGCGGTTCATTGCCTATGCGCATAACTTACTGGATATGCAGCGTGCCGCCAAAGCCGAAATGGGGGCGGATAAGGTCTTAACTGCGACATTGCGTTTGGGTGCGATCGAATCCATTTTGCATTCTTGGTTGATTCCTTGGATTGAAAAATTGCGGGTCGAGCTTCCGGGTCTTGAGCTGGAGTTGACGGTAGAGACAACGCCTGTGCTCATGGATCAAGTCCAGCGCGGCGCACAAGATATTGTTTTGACGGCGCTGCCTGCGGGCGGCGACGATGTGCGCAGTAAACCTCTACCACCTATGCCGATGTGTTTTGTTGGAAGTGCGCTGCAGCACCGCAAACGCCAGTATGAATTGTCTGAACTGGCTAAAGATGAGCTCATGACTTTTCAGCGTGGCTCGCAACCTTACGTGGCACTGCAAGACGCCCTGCGGCAGGCTAAAGTTATCGATAAACGCGTTCATGCGATTTCATCTATTTCGGCCATGGGGCAGCTCATACAGGGAGGTTTTGGAGTGGCGACACTGCCCTTAGCCGCCGCCGAGCGATTGGTAGTGACGCATGGCTTGCGCGTCTTGAAATGCAAGGCACAGCTGCCGCCGCTCCCCATTTATGTGAGTTACCGAAGCGATCCCGCAACGGGTTTGGTGGAAAAAGTGGCTAAGTCGGCGCTTACCTTTGTGTCGTAAATGATTAGTTTTTCCTAGGGTTTTTACTGGATTCTCCCAAGCTAACCATCAAAAAAAATGATGAGTTGACAAGAAAATTTTGCGTTTGCGTTGATGCTTGTATGGACACACAATCCACAGCATGTTGATTCAGCCCACTCTTTCAAACGCCAACATGGCATCTGCGCAGCAAGCGCGTCAATTCATCCGCCAAGGCGAGTGGTCGTCGCACACCAGCGGCTTGGCCGAAGGTCATGTACAGGGGAATGTCGTGATCTTGCCTGAGTTACTCGCCAATGACTTTTTGCGTTTTTGCCAGCGCAATCCCAAGCCGTGTCCACTACTTGCAGTGAGTGAGCCAGGCGATGCGCTGCTTCCCTCGCTTGGTTTGGATATAGATATTCGTACCGATCTACCGCGCTACCGCGTCTGGCGCAATGGGGCGATCGCCGACGAGCCAACAGACATTACCTCGCTGTGGCGCAGTGATTTGGTCACATTCGTCATTGGTTGCTCGTTTTCTTTTGAGCAAGCTTTGATTGAGGCTGGATTGCCCATTGCGCACATTAACCAAGGCGTGAATGTGCCGATGTATCGCACCAATATCGCGACATCGCCTGCTGGCGCTTTCAGTGGCCCCATGGTGGTGACGATGCGACCACTGAAAGCGGCAGATGCCATTAGGGCGGTACAAATTACTTCGCGTTTTCCAAACGTGCACGGCGCACCTGTGCATCTTGGTAACCCAGAACTGATCGGTATTGCTGACCTGGCAAAACCTGATTACGGTGATGCCGTCAAGGTCTTGCCTGATGAAATTCCTGTGTTTTGGGCCTGCGGCGTCACGCCGCAAGCAGCGATTACCCAAGCACGCCCCGAGTTCTGCATCACCCACGCACCAGGGGCGATGCTGATCACTGACCTACTCAACCATCACTTGTCCCTCTAATCTTTTTAAATGGAGTTACCAATGAAAAAACTACTTATCGCCATTGCTGCTGTTGCAGCCATGACAGGATCTGCGCTTAGCTTTGCGCAAACCAAATGGGATCTGCCTTCGGGCTATGGCGCCAACACCTTTCAGGTGCAAAATCTGACGCAATTTGCCGCAGACGTAGACAAAGCCACGGCTGGCAAACTCAAAATCACGGTTCATCCGAATGCATCACTCTTTAAGGCCAATGAAATCAAGCGCGCCGTGCAGTCGGGTCAAACCCAAGCAGGCGAATTTATTTTGTCGCTTTTCTCTAACGAGGCTCCTGTGTTTGGTGTGGACTCGATTCCATTTTTGGCCACCAGCTATGCTGATTCAAAACGCCTCGATACCGCTTCACGTGAACTGCTAACCAAAACCCTAGCCGCCCAAGGCATCAAGCTGCTCTATACCGTGCCATGGCCACCACAAAGTCTGTACTCTAAAAAGGCGGTGACTAAGCTGGCAGATATGAAGGGCACGAAAATGCGAGCCTATAACCCAGCGACGTCCTTCATTGCGACAGCTATTGGCGCGCAGCCCGTGACGATTCAATTGGCCGAGCTGCCCGCCGCACTGGCTACTGGCGGTGCCGATAACTTTTTGACCTCGACGTCCAGTGGCATTGATAGCAAGCTGTATGAAAGCGTCAAGTTTTTTTATGACGTGAACGCCTGGTTGCCACGCAATGCAGTGGTGGTCAATCAAAAAGCCTTTGATGCGCTAGATAAGGCTGGCCAAGACGCGGTATTGAAGCAAGCAGCCGTGGCTGAGACACGCGGCTGGCAAAACAGCGAGAAAAACAACGCTGATAATTTGAAAGAACTTGCCGCCAAGGGTATGAAAATTGATACAGTGGTTGGCGAGTCTTTGAGGAAAGAGCTCAAACCAATTGGAGACACTATGACGGCTGACTGGCTCAAACTGGCAGGTGCTGAGGGCAAAGCCATCATCGACGCATACAACAAAAAGTAAGGTGAACATATGACGCAACCCACCACCACAACTAGCAATCCTCCGTCTGCGTTACGAGCAGGCCTAGACGCGATTTATATGGCTTCGGCTGTAG
>JANPAS010000026.1:0-6008 GCA_031430035.1 Comamonadaceae bacterium
GAGCTGCATTTCGCTCACGGTGATGTCGGTGGTTTGGCGCTCTACGCCGTCTTTGTCTGTGTATTTGCCATAGCGCAAACGGCCTTCAACGTAAATTTGCGTACCTTTTTTGACGTATTCGCCGCAGATTTCTGCCAAGCGGTCAAAGAAGTTGAGTCTGTGCCATTGGGTCTCTTCGACCATTTCGCCTGTGGCTTTGTCTTTGCGGCGGGTGCTGGTGGCCAGCGTGACGGTTGCGACCGCTGAGCCCGATGGCAGGTAGCGCACTTCGGGATCGCGTCCGCAGTTGCCCATGAGAATGACTTTATTGACCGATGCCATGTGAGTGCTCCAAATTAAAAGTTAAGTGAGTTTGAGTGAAGATTATCACCTTTCAAATAACCCCTTTGTCGCTATGCGACATTTCCCCTATTTCATAGGGGCAACCAATGCAATTAAATCGCCCCTGCGCAGTAGGGGAGATGTCACGCAGTGACAGAGGGGTTCTTCCGTACCTTCATGCTCCAAGACACGATGAGCCACGCCAGCATAACAACCGAGCAAGCTGCAAACACGGCGGAATGGCCACCCGTTTTAACCAGCCAGCCGCCGCCGAGGCCTCCCACAAAAAAGCCTAGCGATTGCAGTGTGTTGTACACCCCTAACGCCGTACCGCGTAGCGCCAGTGGCGCAGTTTTAGTGACAAGGCTGGGCTGCGTGGCTTCCAGCACATTGAAGCCGCAAAAGAAAATAAACAACGCCGCGCCTAAAAAGTAGAGTTCTAGATTTGACTGAAAGTGATGGACATCCAGCGATGCGCCGCTGGCATAGACCAAAAGTGCGACTTGAACCACGAGCACGAGGCTAATCGCCCATAAGAACACGCCGCGCAAATAGCCTCTGCGCTCCAGCGGGAACACCCCGCCCATCAGCACAAACGACGCCAGCACTGTGGGCAAATACACCTGCCAATGGTCGGCTTTGGCAAGGCCTGCCGCTACCAGCATGGCGGGCAGCGCAACCCACATGGCAAGCTGTACGGCATGGAGCGCAAACACGCCAAAATTTAGCCGCATCAGCGCAGGGATTTTGAGTACGGCAGCCAGCGGTGCGCGGGGGATGACCTTGATTACTTGTGGCTCTGGTGGCGTCCACCACTTAATCACACCCATCGCGCAAACGGTCAGCACACCCGTAATGGTGAACAATCCGGCCAATCCGATATATCCCACCAAAATGGGTGCCAGCACCAGCGAGAGCGCAAACATAAGGCCAATGCTCATGCCGACCAGCGCCATCGCTTTGGTGCGCACTTCGTCGCGGGTTAAATCGGCCAACAGCGCCGTGACTGCTGCAGAGATAGCGCCAGCACCTTGAATCGCCCGCCCAATCATCAGCATCCCGAGTGAATCTGCGGCGGCAGCCACAAAACTACCCATTGCAAACACCACAAGGCCAAACAAAATCACACACTTGCGACCCAGTTTGTCGGAGGCCATGCCAAACGGGATTTGCAAAATGCCTTGCGTCAGGCCATAGATGCCCATGGTCAAGCCCACCCACGCAGGATCGTCGCCGCCAGGGTATTTGGCAGCCTCTAACGCAAAGACGGGGAGTACCAAAAAAAGTCCCAGCATCCGCAAGGCGTAAATGCTGGCGAGCGAGGCAGATGCGCGGCGCTCGGTGGAGGTCATAAAAGTCATCTAGTGATTGTAGGAGGCAGACCCCCCTGTCACTCTGTGACATCCCCCCTATTGCATAGGGGAGAACAAAGCCCAAGCCGCTGACATTCGTTTGCCCCTGCGAAGTAGGGGAAATGTCGCGCAGCGACAAAGGGGTTGTCTCCTAGCTGTCTTCTTACAATCCCATTCATGCACATACACATTCTAGGAATTTGCGGCACATTTATGGGCGGACTCGCCGCTCTTGCCCGCGCGGCAGGTCACAAAGTCACGGGCTGCGACACGGGCGTTTATCCGCCCATGAGCGACCAACTTCGTGCCCTTGGCATCGAGCTGATTGAAGGCTACTGTGCAGACCAAATCGCTCTAGCGCCCGATGTATGGATCGTCGGAAACGTGGTGTCCCGTGCGCGCCTAGCTGATGGCTCTGCCAGATACCCCCTCATGGAAGCCATATTGGATAAGGGCTACAGCTATACCAGTGGGCCAGAATGGTTGCTGGACAACATCCTCAAAGACAAACACGTTTTGGCCGTTGCAGGCACACACGGCAAAACCACCACCAGCACGATGTTGGCTTGGATTTTGGAATGTGCTGGCCTCAATCCTTCGTTCTTAATTGGCGGTGTGCCGCTCAACTTTGGCGTGTCGGCGCGGCTAACAGACTCGCCCTACTTTGTGATTGAAGCCGACGAATACGACACCGCTTTTTTTGACAAGCGCAGCAAGTTCGTCCACTACCGCCCACGTACTGCCGTGCTCAACAATTTGGAGTTTGACCACGCGGACATCTTCCCTGATCTTGCGGCGATTGAGCGCCAATTTCACCACCTAGTCCGCACCGTGCCAAGCCAAGGGCGGGTGGTGGTGAACGCGGACGAGCTCGCACTAACAAGGGTTTTAGAACAGGGCTGTTGGAGCGAAGTGAAGCGCTTTTCAAAAGCCGATGCACTGATTGACAAGATTGAATGGGATATTTCGGGGCAACACAACTTAATGAATGCACTGGCTGCGATTGCGGCAGCCGAGCACGTGGGAGTGAATCAGGACGTGGCTTTGAAGGCGCTTTCGACATTTGAAAACGTGAAGCGGCGCATGGAGATCAAAGGTGTTGTCAAAGGCATCACGTCTACCACAGGGGACATCGTTGTTATTGACGACTTCGCGCATCACCCCACCGCCATCGCCACCACCGTGGGTGGTTTGCGCCTGCAATTGAACGCGCAAGGCAAACAAGCCGATCGCATCCTTGCCGTCTTCGAGCCGCGCAGCAACACCATGAAGCTGGGCGCGATGAAGGCGCAATTGCCAGAGTCCCTCAAAGACGCTGACTTGGCGTTTTGCCACAGTGGCGGGCTAGACTGGGATGCCTCGGAAGCCTTATCCAGTATGGCTTCCCGAGCATTTGTATCTGACAATATTGATGGGTTAGTACGCGCCGTGACCGCTACCGCAAAAGGCGGCGATCACATTTTGTGCATGAGCAATGGCGGGTTTGGCGGGATTCATCAGAAGTTGCTGGATGCGCTCAAACTTGCGGTTTGATTAACCTCTCCGCGCCACCACGGCATCCGACAAAATTTGCAGTGCCGCAACACTGTCATCCCAGCCAAGGCAAGCATCGGTAATGCTTTGCCCATACGCAAGCTTGGACACATCATCTTTGCCTGGCGTGAATTTTTGAGCGCCTGCGACGAGGTGACTTTCAATCATCAAACCGAACACTTGGGCGCTGCCGCCCGCAACTTGCGCCGCGATGTCGCGTGCCACGTCCAACTGCTTCTCATGCTGCTTGGAGCTGTTGGCATGGCTGCAATCGACCATCAAGGTTTGCGGCAGTTTGGCTTTGGCTAAGTCGCTGCACGCCTCGCCCACACTGGATTTGTCGTAGTTGGGCGCTTTGCCGCCACGCAAAATGACGTGGCAATCGGGGTTGCCATTGGTTTGCACAATCGCAACTTGACCGTTTTTGTGAATCGACAAAAAGTGGTGTCCACCCGCCGCAGCTTGGATCGCATCCGTCGCAATTTTGATGTTGCCGTCTGTGCCATTTTTAAAGCCAATTGGCGCGGAGATGCCGCTAGCCAGCTCGCGGTGAACTTGTGATTCGGTGGTGCGTGCACCGATAGCGCCCCAACTGATTAAGTCACCAATGTATTGCGGCGAGATCACGTCCAAAAATTCGCTGCCAGCGGGCATACCGAGGCGATTAATTTCGATGAGCAACTGCCGTGCGATGCGCAGGCCTTCGTCGATACGGCAGGACTCGTCCAAGTACGGATCGTTAATCAAACCCTTCCAGCCCACCGTGGTGCGTGGTTTCTCGAAGTACACGCGCATCACAACTTCTAACGTCCCTTTGAATTGCTCACGCACTGCCATCAACTGTTTGGCGTAATCCACCGCAGCAGCAGGATCATGAATCGAGCACGGCCCCATCACCACCAGCAGGCGGTCGTCTTTGCCTTGCATGATGTTGCGAATGTTTTGGCGCGTATCGGCAATGAGACTTTCAACGGACGTGCCGTTAATCGGGAAGAAGCGAATCAAATGTTCAGGAGGAGGTAACACGGTGATGTCCTTAATGCGGGTGTCGTCGGTTTGACTGGTGCGGTCTGGCTGGGGACGATCCGTCATGTAGGGGGTGATGGAAGCTGCGGCTGTCATGGTGAACTCCTGTACAAAAATGAAAATGAAAAGTAGAAATAAAAAAACCGCCTTTCGGGGCGGTTCGTTGGGGGTTTGCTAGTTTGGTATGACTACGCAAAAACCTCTCGACCGCCGTGGCGTGAGAAGAAGAACGTAAAGTAAAAGTAGCTGGTGAGTTGATTCATGTGAATTTAATTGCGAAGCTCGAATGTACACTAGTTTTTTGTACCAATTAGTACCTCGCGTTCGACCAGCAAATGCGCCAAGGCTTTGTCGTCCGTGATCTTGTCCCATGTGACTTCGCCTGGGCTTTGCCTGCCGCGCAGTACCAGCCTAGTCGCGATGATGCTGTAGCTCCTCGCATTCTCGGCAGGCTTGGGGATGCTTATGGGCCTGATGATGATCGCGAAGGGCGCTTGTTGCAAAAGGCTTGCAGGACTTATGGCCTCGGAAGCCATATAGGGCAAGGGTTGCACGCGAGGCACTGTCGGCAGCGCAAACTGAAAGCGCTCAAACTGCGCATTAAAGTTTTGCGGCACCATCATTTTTTGTCCTGCGACGACCTGCGTCACTCGCGCATCGAAGCGTCCCAAATCACGTTCAAACGGCGTGGCCAACGCACCCAAAAGTGCGAGCCAAGCGACAGCGCTCGCGGCCGTCAACACCACACGGAAACGGGCGCTCAAAAACCCAATGCCACAGGCCAAGAGCAGCGCGCCTACCGCAACAAAATAAATTGGCGAGTAACCCAGCCCCACAGGAAAGACGCTATCCAGACTGTGCGCCGCCCAGCCCAAGGCAGCGGTCGCTATCGCTATCAGCGCAAGCGTCAGCAACCACCAAGCGCGGTGAATGCGGTCGGCGTACATCGCCAGCAACACTGCGACGGCAGGCATGGCAGGAATGATGTACCTACCTGACCGCTGACTTGGCAGCGTGAACACCAGCATCCAGCAAAGGAGCCACAGCCAAAGTAGTTTTTCGCTAAGTGAGGCCTGGGAAGCCTTATTCCGTATGGCTTGCAGGGCAGCAACGAGTAACCCAATCACGAGTGGAAAGAGAAGCCCTGCGTTGACGAGCGGCGAGAGCCAAAAGGCGGGGATGCTGTCTGAGCGCTCAGCCGTGAACTTAGTAGAAAAATTCTCACCAATCACAAACTCACGCCACACGGCGGCAGGATTCGGGTCAACCGCAAACCACAGCACGAATCCTGAGACACCAATAGCGACGGCGAGCGCCGCTGGCCATGCGCTTTGCCAAAATTTTTGAAGGCCCGGCTTAGACACCCATATAGACATAAATAACCAAAGCCCTACAGGCGCTGCCAGCACAAAAGATTTAGACAGCAGCGCCGGAATCATCAACAAACCCAATATGGATGCAAGCCTTATTGGGTAAGCCTTCCAGCTTGTTTGTTTCATGATTAAAAATGCACAAGCGGCAAATAAGAACAGACTCTCAATCGAACTAGGCAGCACAGGGCGGCCGTATCGGTATGTCGCAAAAAACCCGAGGTAGAGCGCTGCCGCAAGTAGCCCAGCTTTTAATTGGGGTCTGACCCCAATTGATTTGATGCCCATTAATTGATTAGCCAGCCAACCCACAATTCCTGCAGTCAGCAGTGTCTCTAAGACATACGGCAATCGCAGCGTGAATAAGTCCCAAGAAGATTGCCCCGCAAACATCGCTTGCCAAAAC
>JANPAS010000027.1:0-24382 GCA_031430035.1 Comamonadaceae bacterium
TTGCTGGCTGTGGCTTCTACGATGACGTCTAGCATGGCGTAAGCCGTATCTTCGTCGGGCGTTGGTGGCGGATATTTGGCGAAGTAGGTATTGGGCTCGATGGTAAGGTGGTAAATGGACAGATGCGGTGGCTTGAAGCTAAATGCCGTTTTTAAGTCGGCCTCTAGCTCTTCCATCGTTTGATTCGGCAGTGCGTACATCAAATCTAAATTGAAGGTGTCAAAGCACGCGGCAGCCTCTTCTAGCGCTGCTTTGGCTTGGTCGCTTGAATGGACACGCCCCAAGGTTTTGAGATGCTGATCGTTAAAACTTTGCACGCCTACCGACAAGCGCGTCACGCCTGCTTGCCTGAAAGCTTTAAAGCGATCGCGCTCAAACGTGCCGGGGTTGGCTTCTAGCGTGATTTCGCATTCGGCAGTGAGGCGTAATCGCGCCCTAATTTGGCTCAGCAGCTCGGCAATATGCTCGGGCGCAAACAGGCTGGGTGTACCGCCGCCAATGAAGATGCTGTGAACCGAACGCCCCCAAATTAGCGGCAGTGCTGCGTCTAAATCGACGAGTAGTGCGGCGATGTAGCGCTCTTGCGTGCTCTGCTGCAAGCCTTGCTGGCCATGGCCTACCGCATGACTATTGAAGTCGCAGTAAGGGCATTTTTGAATGCACCATGGCAGATGAACATAGAGCGAAAGCGGCGGCAGGCTTTGCAGTTGCAAGAGGCCTGGGCGCATGTAGTGTTGAATGTCGCGTAGCAAAATCACCCTCTCTCTAACTCTCTCCCATCAAGGGAGAGAGGACTGCGATAGCCAATTGCTTTTGATGAGTTCAACCATTTGGCGTGCTGCTTGCCCTCGGTGACTACGAGCGTTTTTTTCTTCAGGCGAAAGCTGTGCAAACGTCTTGCCAATCTCGGGGATGAAGAGCACGGGGTCGAAGCCGAATCCGCCAGCGCCGATGCGCTCGTTGGCAAGTTCGCCTTCGGCATAGCCCTTGGAAACAAGCGGCTCTGGGTCGTCATGCGAGCGCACCGCCACCAAATAGCAAACTAATTTTGCACGCCGATTGGTTTGCCCTTGCATATGAAAGAGCACCGCATCCACCATGCCCTCGTCACCTGCTGGATAGCCATTGTTTACGCCATAATTTTTAGTGTCCACGCCTGGTTGTCCACCAAAAGCATCGATGCAAAAACCCGCATCGTCTGCCACCGCAGGTAGGCCACTCAAGTACGCGGCATGCTGTGCTTTGGTCAATGCGTTTTGAATAAAGGTCGCATAGGGCTCTTCAGCTTCTGGAATATCTAGTGTGGATTGAGTCACCAGTTCGATATGGAGCGGCGCAAACAGCGCTTGCAGCTCTTTTAATTTGCTCTGGTTGTTCGAGGCTAAAACTAATTTCATGACGCATCCTTCGACAAGCTCAGGATGAACGGTATGGTCACATTCATTTGCTCAAAGCTTGCTTTTGCAGCTGCCCAAGCTCGGCAATGCCTTTCTCGGCAAGGGCTAGCAGCTCGTTCATCTCTAGGCGCGTAAACGCTGCGCCTTCGGCTGTGCCCTGCACTTCGACGAAGTTGCCTGCACCCGTCATCACCACGTTCATGTCGGTATCGCAGGCGGAGTCTTCGGTGTATTCCAAATCGAGTAACGGCGTACCTTGCACAATGCCAACCGAAATCGCAGCAATCGAATCCGTCAAGGGCGATGCGGTGATTTTCCCTTGCGCGAGTAGCCACGTCACGGCATCATGCGCCGCGACATACGCGCCTGTGATCGCAGCCGTACGCGTGCCGCCATCGGCTTGAATCACGTCGCAATCGAGTGAAATCGTGCGCTCACCCAGCAGTTTGAGATCGAACACAGCACGCAGACTGCGGCCAATCAGGCGCTGAATCTCTTGCGTGCGTCCGCTTTGCTTGCCTCGTGCGGCTTCGCGGTCTGAGCGAGTGTGCGTGGCGCGTGGCAGCATGCCGTACTCCGCCGTCACCCAACCCTCGCCACTGCCTCGTTTGTGCGGCGGTACTTTTTCCTCCACCGATGCTGTACATAGCACTTTGGTTGCGCCAAATTCAATCAACACCGAGCCTTCAGCGTGCGCTGTGTAGCGGCGCGTAATGGTGACGGGGCGCAACTCTGCGGCGGTGCGGGTTTGGCGCGAAGCCAAGGAGGAGGAACTCATGAAGGGTCTTTCTTGTTCAAAAATATTAACTTTGCCACTCAACGCCAATGGCGGTGACGTTGTCACCGTAGATGCCACCACGCTGCATGGCCAGTTCAATCAAGCGCGGTACGCTTTGCGCTACGCCAGCGACGGCTAGGGTTTCAATCACGTCGGACTCTTTGAGTGGGCCCCAAAGTCCGTCGCTGCACAATAAAAATTTATCTCCAGGCTTCAGACTCATGCTGGCACTGATGTCATAAATAGGTTTAGTCGACGAGCCAAGGCAAGTAAATAGTACGTTGCGGTTAGCCACCTTCGCCAAATATTCTGCACTATTTTTTGAGCCTTCAGGCGACTGCTCGGCATAAGAATGATCCAGCGTTCGTTTCTCTAACTGATCGCCCCGAACCCAATACAGACGAGAGTCGCCGCAGTGTATCCACATGGCTTCGCCGCCCTGTATGAGCAGCGCGACCAAGGTCGTTCTCGGAGAGTCGTCCATGCCCGCTTCGTTGCTGAAGTGCAAAATTTCATGATGCGCTTGTAGCAGCGCCTTAATCAGAAACTCTCTAGGATCGGCAATCACTGGATGTGCCTGCGCTTGGAAGGCCTTGGTCATCGTCTCCAGCGTAATCTGCGCGGCTAACTCGCCATGGGCGTGACCGCCCATCCCGTCAGCGACTATAAATAGCGCAGCTTCAGGTGTATAGAGATAGCCCATACGGTCTTCATTCTCTTTTCGCCCTGCTTGTTCCGTACGTTGAAATGCTGAAAATTTCATGAAATAAGTTTCCCAATGCCTGCACGCAGCCTGTCCGTTAATGTTTTTTCTTGATAGCGCAAATTAGACAAATCACTCAGTTGTTTTTGCAACGCAAACACAGACTGAGGCCGCGCCTGCGGGTCGAGTGCCATGCACCACTGCACTAATTCAATTAAATTATCCGAGTACACCCCACGCAAACGCGACAGCACCACATGCAGTTTGTCCTTGGTGATACGGCTAGCTGCATCCACGGGTGGATAGCCATTCATACAGGAAAAAATGCAGCCGCCAATAGCATAAATGTCGGTCCAAGGGCCAAGCGCACCATTGCGTTCATACATCTCGGGCGCAGCAAAGCCTGGCGTGTACATAGGACGCATGGAGGTGTCTTGTTTCTTATTAATCACTTGCCGCGCCGCACCAAAATCAATCAGCACCGGCTTGTTGTTGGTCGTAATAATGAGATTGGCAGGCTTAATGTCAAGGTGGAGCATCTTGGATTGATGCACGATGCGCAGCCCATGCAAAATTTCGTCAAATAACGACCGGATCGTGGATTCTCGGAATATCTTCTCGCGCTTCAAATCACGCGCCGTCAAGATGAACTCTTGCAAGGTTGCACCTTGCAAGTAGTTCATCACCATGTAGATGGTTTCGTTGGCTCTAAAAAAGTTTTGTACGCCCACAATCGCGGGATGCGAAATTTGTGCAAGCGCACGACCCTCTTCAAAAAAACTCTTCAAACCTAGCCAGTACAGCGATAGTTTTTCGTCTGCCACTCTAGGAAGTAGCTCGCCCTCTAGGCGTGTTACCAAGGATGAAGGCAAGTATTCTTTGATGGCAACCCATGCCTCATTCTTGTCTTTTGCTAGGTAAACGACGCCAAATCCACCCACCGATAGCTTGCGCACGATACGGTAGCCGCCAATCAGCGTATCAACAGGTAGGGCGGCAGGCTTTGTTTTTGACATAATCAGGGCAATGAACGGCGCAGTTTACAGCATGACAGGATTTGCCACGGGTACCCAGGTGCTTGGCACGTCTCAAACCATCACGCTTGATATTCGCAGCGTCAACAGTCGTTTTTTAGATCTCAGTTTTAAGCTACCAGATAGCTATCGGCATGTCGAGACAAAACTGCGAGAGCTGGTGACTAGCCAGCTTAAACGCGGCAAATGCGAGGTCAAGCTGGGCTATCAAAACGTGAACGCCGATGCGGGGGCAAACCACATCAGTGCTGAGCGGATTCAAAGTTTGCTTGCGCAGCAGTCAACTATTCATAGCCTTGCCCCTAGCGCTACAGCGCTATCCGTGGCTGAAATCATCGCACTGGCCGCCTCTAAAGGCGACGTGAGTAGTGAGACAGCAAGCGTTGCCGAGGTGCTTGCTCTGATGCAGCGTGTGTTGGACAGCTTTATGCAAGCAAGAGCCATAGAGGGCGGGAAATTGGTGCAAGCCATGCTGACACAAACCAAGGCGCTAGGCGGCTTGCGGAACGAAGTCATCCCGTTACTACCCGCCTTGGTGGAGCAGCAGCGCCAGCGCTTTTTACAAAAGTTTAGTGATGCCATGCTGGATAGTGGCGGAAAAATTAGCGCCAGTACTGCCGAGGAGCGTGCGCTATCAGAAGCCACTGCCTTTGCTATTCGAGCGGATGTGACCGAAGAAGTGGATCGCCTAGGCTCACATCTTGCCGAGATTGAGCGCGTCCTCACACGCGCCGACGACAAAAAAGGACAAGAATTAGGCAAGCGATTGGAGTTTTTGATTCAAGAATTACACCGCGAAGCCAATACGCTCGGATCGAAGTCAGCCACGCTACAAACCACCAAAATCGCCGTCGAAATGAAAGTCTTGATCGAACAGTTGCGCGAACAAGTTCAAAATATCGAGTAACTCAAAAAAACCCACATCGCTATGGACTACCCAGGAAACCTCTTCATCGTCGCCGCGCCTAGCGGAGCAGGCAAATCCAGTCTGGTCAAAGCCTTGCGCGAGCTGGACCGCGTGGTGCAACCCTCGATTTCACACACCACACGGGCTCCGCGTGGTCAAGAAAAAAATGGCCGCGAATACCACTTTGTAAGCGATACCGAGTTTGATCAAATGATCGCCGATAACGCCTTTATTGAGTGGGCGCATGTGCACGGACACCGATCGGGCACCAGCAAAACAGCCATAGAGCAGCGTATCTCGGCTGGCGGTGACGTGATTTTGGAAATCGACTACCAAGGCGCATTTCAAATCAAAAAAGCCTTTGCAAATAGCATTTCAATCTTCATTCTGCCGCCAAGCCTTGAGGAGTTGCGTGCCCGCATCGAGAGGCGTGGTGAAGATGCCCCCGACAAAATCGAACTAAGGATGCAAAACGCCCAGGACGAGATGGCTGAGGCTCATGCCTTTGACTTCGTTATAATCAATGAAGTTTTTGAGAGTGCGTTATTCGATCTCAAAGCCATTGTCCATGCGCAGCGACTCACTTTTTCGGCACTACGAAAAGCTCGCGCTGATACCTTTCTTGCACTCAAACTTATTTAAAACCACTATGGCACGCATCACTGTTGAAGACTGCTTGAAAAAAATCCCGAACCGTTTTGAGTTGGTGCTTAGCGCCACTTATCGCGCTCGCATGCTCAGCCAAGGCCACACCCCAAAAGTAGCTGGCAAGAATAAACCTGCTGTCACCGCGCTGCGCGAAATCGAAGAAGGCCATATCGGCGTTGAGATGCTGCGCAAAGTCATCTAAAAGCTAGTTATGGCAAAAGCCGATGCCGCGAGCTTCGCCTCGTTACTCGCCAAGATTCACTACTTAGATAGCCCCAGTATTGAGCTGGTACGCCAAGCCTACCGCTGGGCCGATGAGCTTCATCTTGGGCAAATGCGCCATAGCGGCGATCCCTACATCACCCATCCGCTAGCGGTCACCAAACTGTGTGCCGATTGGCAACTTGACGCGCAAGCTTTATCGGCCGCGCTCTTGCACGACGCTTTAGAGGATTGCGGCATTGCCAAACGCGACATCATTGAACGCTTTGGCAGCACGGTCGCTGATCTGGTCGATGGACTCACCAAGCTAGAGAAACTGCCCGTCACCACCCGCGAAGAAAACCAAGCGGAGTCATTTAGAAAAATGCTCTTGGCGATGGCGACCGATGTCCGCGTCATCCTCATTAAGCTAGCCGACCGCACCCATAACATGCGTACGCTGGGCGACGCACCGCCCGAAAAATGGGCTCGTATTGCTGGTGAAACGCAAGACATCTACGCCCCGATTGCACACCGCTTGGGCTTAAACCTGACCTACCGCGAGTTGCAAGACCTCTCGTTTAAGTACCTACGTCCATGGCGATACCAAACACTGACGGCAGCCACAGCCAAAGCACGTGCACGGGCCAAAGATTTGTTGCTACGCGGAGAAAAAGATTTAGTCGCCGCATTCGCCAAGTCAAAACTCAAAGTCACCATTTCGGGACGTGAAAAAACACTGTTTTCTATCTACCGAAAAATGCGCACCAAGCACGTCAATTTTTCGGATATCAACGACTTATTTGGCTTTCGAATCATCACGGATAGTCTCTCAGACTGCTATACCGCACTGGGCGTGCTCCATCAACTTTATAAGCCTGTGCCTGGCCGATTTAAAGATCACATCGCTATCCCCAAAGCCAATGGCTATCAATCGCTGCACACTACGCTTGTGGGACCCTCTGGCGTCACCGTAGAGTTTCAAATCCGTACCGAAACCATGCACTGGATTGCTGAAACAGGCGTTGCCGCGCATTGGCTCTACAAAACAAAAAACCTCACCAGCGAAGCCCTTGGCGCGGCGCAAGTCAGCCACAACATTGGCGCACAGTGGCTGCAATCCTTGTTAGACATCCAAAACGAAACCGTCGACGCCTCTGAGTTTTGGGATCATGTGCGTGTCGATCTCTTCCCCGATGCGGTCTATGTGTTTACTCCTAAAAATCGCATCATGGCGTTGCCACGCGGCGCCACCGTGGTGGACTTTGCCTATGCGGTGCACAGCACGATTGGCGACCGCTGCATGTCAGCCAAGATTAACGGTGAGCTCGCGCCGCTACGCTCTGAACTCAAAAACGGTGATCGCATTGAAATCATCACCGCGCCTGTCTCGCAACCCAACCCCGCATGGCTGTCATTTGTCCGTACAGGACGCGCGCGTTCCAAAATTCGTCACTACATGAAGACGCAGGCGCAAAGCGAATCGCTCGCGATGGGCCACAAATTGCTTGCACAAGCGCTACGGACAGAAGGCTACAGCGCCATCCCGACGCAAGACGCTGCCTCGCAAGCCTTATGGGATAAGACTTTACGTTTTACCGGCAATAAAACAACGGAAGATTTATTTACCGATATTGGCCTTGGTAAGCGCATGGCTACGGTGGTTGCCAAACGCTTAGCAAAATTGCTGGCCGAGCATGGGCAAACGCCTAATCCGCTCTTGTTATCCAGCAGTATGTTGCTGGGCAATGATGCTGCCGCGCCAAACCAATTGGTCGTCGATGGCAGCGAGTCCGCCAGCATGACCATGGCCACCTGCTGCCACCCGATTGCGCAAGACGCCATCGTTGGCTACTTAGGGCATGGCGAAGGGCTCATCATTCACCGCGCAAGCTGCCCAGTCGCCACGCGCCTTTTACGTAAAGACGCAGATCGCATGATGGCAGCCGTATGGACTGACGATATTGACCGCAGCTTCATCGTTCCCATCCAAATTGATGCCGCCGATGGCCAAGGGGTACTCGCACAAATTACTGCCGCACTCGCCGCAGCCGATGCCAACATTGTCCATATTGATATGGCGCAAGAGCCCACCACAGGCATCGCCGATTTGCGTTTTCGCGTGGCAGTACAAAACTTAGATCACCTGACGCAAGTGCTAGCAAGCCTCGCCCGCGTGAAAGCAGTGCTTAAGGTTGTGCGGACTTAGTTCGTCAGTGCGCGTGGATACGCGACCTGCAAAATCTCCACTTCTTGCTCGCCCGTGGGAGTCATCAAACGCACGACATCACCAACGCGGTTTTTAGTCAGTGCCCTCGCAATCGGCGAGATCCAACTCACCTGCCCTGCTAGGCTGTCGGCCTCGTCAACACCCACAATGTGCACCGTGCGCTCCTCACCAGACTCATCAGCATAAGTGACCATTGCGCCGAAGAAAATTTGCTCGGAATCCCCGTGGATACTAGCATCCACGACTTCTGCTATTTCTAAACGCTTCGTTAAAAACTGGATGCGACGATCAATCTCGCGCAGCCTGCGCTTACCGTAGATGTAATCGCCGTTCTCCGATCGATCACCATTTTTGGCAGCCCAGTGAATCGTCTCGACAATTTTGGGACGTTCCACATCCATCAATTGCTGCCATTCCGCACGTAGGCGTGCATAGCCAGAAGGCGTGAGATAGTTTTTGATCGTAGGGGTCGGTGTATCGCTCATAGAATGAACGATCTTAAAGCCAGCTGTTATGTCACTCAAAGCCACCATCTACAAAGCCCAATTGCAAATTGCCGACATGGACAGACATGTCTATGCTGATCACAACGTCACGATTGCGCGTCACCCATCGGAGACCGACGAGCGCATGATGATTCGTCTGCTCGCATTTGCGCTGAATGTCCCCGCTGACGACAAAGCAGGCAACCTAGAGTTTGCCAAAGACCTATGGGATGTGGACGAGCCCGCACTTTGGCACAAGGACTACACCGAAGCCGTGCGGCACTGGATAGATGTGGGTCAGCCCGACGACAAGCGCTTGATGCGAGCCGCGAGCCGCTCCGAGCGCGTCAGTGTTTACGGTTTTTCAAGCTCTACCGATGTTTGGTGGAAAAATATTGCGAGCAAACTCACCCGTGCCAGCAATTTGACCGTTTGGCACATTGAGGCCGCGCAGAGTCAATCGCTTGCAAAGCTTGCCCAGCGTGGCATGCAGCTCAATGTCTCCGTGCAAGATGGCAGTGTTTGGATGAGTACCAATGCGGACTCGATAGAAATCACGCCCATCAAGCTGATGGGCTTAGATAGCTAAATTACAACGATAAGCCCACGCTCAGTTTGAGGTGCGTCGCCATCTCAGCGCCGCTGATTTTTTTAGTGTCATCGGCCTTGGCGCGAAGCACTTCAATCTCGCCACCATTACAAACAAAAAAGAACGACGACTCGGTAATTTGACTGATTTGCCCCACCTTGGCAGCGCGACTTCGCACCTCGCCAAAGGTGCGATGCGTGTGCTTTTTGCAATCAAAAATCTGAATCTTTTTGCCCGCGCCGCTTGTGGCGCCATTCGCATTCACTTCTAACCACGCGCCAGGCGCTGGGTTACATGCCCTGATTTGGTTGTAAACCTGATCAATATGTGCAAACGGATTGATCTTGGCCGCGCGTGCCTCGTACCAACCTTCATACCCCGCCTGTGATTCATCCTGCATCATCTCGGTGTGCGTGCCTGCAACCACGCTATCCGCAGCTTCCAGCATGGCGGCAACGCCCAGCGGAAAGAGGTAATCAAAGTACACCGAGCCTAGTGTTGCATCAGCGCTAATGGGCGCCATTTTTTGCAAAATCACGGGGCCTTCGTCCAGCCCGTCGGTTGGTCTAAAAATCGTCAACCCCGTCTCGGTCTCACCCTGTGCAATCGCCCAACCAATGGCGCTGGGGCCGCGATATTTAGGGAGCAAAGACGGGTGATACTGAATCATCCCGAATTTCGGAATCGTCACAAACTCTTGCGGTGCAAATTGCAGTACGTAAGCCATCACACCAATGTCGGCATTACAGGCACGCAAAGTCGCCAGCGCTTCGTCGCTTTTGAGGGAAGCAAACTTAAACACGGGCAAACCCAGCTCTACAGCGCGAGCGTCTAGCGCGTCTGGTTTTGCGCCCTCTTTATCGGGTGCGCAAAAGACACCCACCACCGTATCGCCACGGGCATGGAAAGCCTCTAAAACGGCTTTGCCAAAATCTTGCCGCCCAATCACCACAATGTTCATGCTCGTACTTTCATTTTGAATCCATATTGTCGTCTGGAATGCCCTGCATGCCATATGCCACGCGGCTTCCAAGCCCTACCCATGCCGAAACCGACCAAAACACCAACGACACCCCAAAGGCTGCACCGCCTGCACCAAACAGCATAGGCATGGCCACCGACGATGCGTTAATCACCATCAAGCGCAAGGCTAACGTCTCTCCCTGACGCGCATCTGGCGTGATGCGGTGTAGCGCCGACATAATCATCGGTTGCACAGAACCCAGCGTAAAACCCAGCAGCATCGACACCAGCGTCATCGTCCATGGATTAGGGAGGAACGGGTACACGCCAAAAATCAGGCTAGAGATCAGCATCGCGCCCACCACCACCTTCCACTCGGTCAGCCGCTCCATAAAAAACGGCATGATGCCGCGCACAGCGGTGGCCGAGAGGGCAAATGCGCCCAAGATAAAACCAATGGTGGACGCGCTATAGCCGCGCTCGTGCCCCAAAATCGGCACGACAAAGGTGTGCACATCCCAGCATGCCGACAAAAACCAATTGACCAAGAGCACACGGCGTAGCATCGGATCCTTAATCAAATCCCATACTCTATTATTGACGGCATTGCTGGAAGCCACAGCCAGTATGGGCTCCCGCGTTTTTCGCATCCACAGCCACATCGCCAATGGAAACGCAGCCATGACAAAAAAGGCCACTCTAAAGCCGCCATGGTCAATCAAAAATCCGGCGGTCACAGGTCCAATAAAGTTAGCCATGGCGGGGCCAAGCGAGATCCAACTGAACGCTTGTTTGAGCTCGGTTTGACCTGTGACCGTGCGCCCAACATGGCGCTGCAACGCAATCACACCACCACAAGTCGCACCGCCCACGCACATGGCTGCAATGACCAGCGTGACGATGTTGGGGAAACAAGCTGCCAGCAACGCACCACTGACAGAGACGGTAATGCTCCAGCGCACAGATCGCTTGAGGCCATACTTTTCTGCAAATCGTCCAGCAGGCAGTGCAATAAACACCTGCGTCAGTGCAAAACTGGCGAGTAACATGCCGACCACCAGCGGCGAGTAACCCGCGTGCAATGCCCACAGCGGCGCTGCAAGCCGCATCCCCGCCATCGCGCCATGCAAAAAAACATGACCAATGATGAGGCGAGCAAGTTCAGGATTCATTAGTCTTCGGGCAGTAACTTCTGCGCTTCGCCCTCGGGCATCGCCTCAACTGTTTTGAGTGCTCGCTCCATCGCACGGCTGCGTGTTTCGGCACTGTCGAGTGTGTTGAGCACCGTTTGTGTTTGCGATTTCACCTTCGCCAGCACATCGCCAAATTTGCCAAACTCGGTCTTCACCGCGCCCAGCACTTGCCAGACTTCGCTGGATCGCTTCTCTAAAGCCAGCGTTCTAAATCCCATTTGCAACGAGTTGAGCATGGCCAAAAGCGTGGTAGGCCCTGCCAACGTGATACGGAAGTCACGCTGGAGTGAGTCCATGAGTCCAGGCCTCCTAAGCACCTCGGCATACAAGCTTTCGGAGGGCAAAAACAAAATCGCAAAATCTGTGGTGTACGGCGGCTCGATGTACTTCTCGCTAATGGATTTCGCTTCCGCTCGGATGCGCATCTCCAGCGCCTTGCCTGCCACCTCTGCACCCGCAGCGTCAGCCCGTTCTTGGGCGTCCAAGAGGCGTTCAAAATCTTCCGTCGGAAATTTTGCATCTATGGGAAGCCATAACTGGCTTGGGCTGCCAGCCATATCTGACGCATCGCCCCGTTTATGACCTGGCATCTTGATCGCGTAATCCACACGTTCGCGCGAATTGGGTTTCGTCGCCACTTGAACGCCATATTGCTCGGCGACAAAAATTTGCTCGATGAGTGCACCGAGTAGCGCTTCACCAAAAATACCGCGCGTCTTTACGTTAGTCAGCAAATGTTTCAGGTCACCCACACCCTGCGCCAAACTTTGCATCTCGCCAAGCCCCTTGTGGACTTGTTCCAGCCGCTCGGCCACTTGCTTGAAGCTCTCACCTAAGCGCGCTTGCAGCGTCGTTTGCAATTTTTCATCCACCGTCTGGCGCATCTCGTCTAGCTTGGCGCTATTTGATTTTTGCAGCGCTTCCAATTGTTTATCCAGCACGTCGCGCACGTCCAGCATTCGCCGCGCATTGCTCTCGCTTAACTGTCCCAATTGCTGGGTCAATTGCTGCGTCACACCACTTTGCTGCACGCCAAGCGTCTGCTGCAATACCCCCAGCGTCTGCGTTTGCTCTTGCCGCGTTAGTGCTAATTCTTGGCGCAACTCACGCTCCAGTCGCTCCAGCCCCAATTGGAACGAATTGTCAATTTTCTCTTTAGGTTTAAAAACAAGATACAGCTGCAGGCCAATCAGGATAAGGCCTACCAGCACCATCAGCACTACCGAAACAGGCATCATCTCAAGACTCATGCAGCCGCTCTCGCAGGCAAGGTATTAATGGGAGTTCTGACCGCTCGTCCCGCAAAAAAATCTATCAAGTTATCGGCTGCTAAATTCGCCATCGCCATGCGCGTGGGTACCGAGCTTGACGCGATATGCGGCGTCAGCACGACATTGGACACAGTCAACAAGTCAGGGTGTACCGAAGGCTCGCCTTCAAACACATCAATGCCAGCCGCAGAGATCGTTTTATTTTTGAGCGCTGCGGCCAGCGCCGCATCATCCACAATGCCGCCGCGTGCAATGTTGACCAGTGTGGCGGTGGGCTTCATCTGCGCTAGCTCTGCTGCGCCTATCGTGTGATGGTTTTCAGGGCTGTACGGCAACACCAAAACCAAGTGATCCGCTAGGCCAAGTAATTCGGACTTTGTGACATAGGATGCCCCGCAAGCCGCTTCCAGATTGGGCTGCAGGCGAGTGCGGTTGTGATAAATCACTTTCATACCAAAACCATGTGCCCCGCGCCGTGCAATGCCTTGCCCAATGCGCCCCATGCCGAGAATGCCAAGCGTCGCGCCGTGGATGTCACTACCCGCAAACATATCAAAGCCCCATTTATTCCATTTGCCAGCACGCAAAAAGTGCTCGGACTCCGTGATGCGCCGCGCAGTTGCCATCATGAGTGCAAAGCCAAAATCAGCCGTCGTCTCAGTTAGCACATCAGGCGTATTGGTCGCCTGCACGTGCGCAGCATTGAACGCAGGAATATCAAAATTGTTGTAACCCACCGCCATGTTGGCGACAATTTTTAAGCGAGGGCAAGCGGCAAACACCTCAGCATCAATACGGTCGCCGCCCGTGGTGAACGCGCCGTCGCAATCTTTCAGCATCTCAATAATTTGCGCTTTGGTGAGCACCGCATCCGATTGGTTGCTCACCACATCGAAATGCTCGCTAAGCCTTGCCAGTACTGGCTCGAACACAGCACGAGCCATGCCGATTTTGGGTTTCTTTTTTTGTTCTGTCATTTCAAAAATCCTAATTCATAAACCATAGGGCGAAGCTTCTCGGACAGCGCATCGTAGGCGGCTTTGAAGCTTGAAAAATCAAAATCATTACCGCTCTCTTTGCCAGCAGCTTCCAGCGCCTTGCGGATTTGATACCAGCCCACATCAGGGCGATTGAGCTTGTACTCCATGCGAATTTTGCGCTCAAAGTCCGATGCAAAGTAAGCCTGCCAAATATCGCGCCCCGCGTTCAGCACGGCAGTTGCTTCTTTGGAAAGCGTGAGACCTTTGAGGTAGTCCGACATAAACGACGACTCGAAGCGACCTTTGGCGTTGACTTCTGTTTCGGTGAACGGAATGAAGTGATTGACGATCTTCCAATCTTTCTTACCGTTCCATTCCAAATCGTTTGCGCTGGCGGAACGGTTACAGCGATTGAAAAGCATCCAAATTAAGCAGTCGTTTTTGAATACTTGAGTGAGCTTCTCGGTTGGCTGTAAAAATTGATCGCGATCGTTGACCCATGTCGGCTTGACAAGGCGACGCACTGAAAATATTACTGATGCCTGCCAAAGATTATCTGGCGTGAGATAAAACCCATTGCCACCGCCGTATACCGAGGAATAAATGACCGTCTGTTGTTCTGCGTGTTGCAAATCATTTACGCCACAGTACATATAAGCAATTGCACCATTTGCCCAAGTTTTTACACGCGGCACGGTTACAGATGGTGAAAGAGCATTTTTCAGCGGAATCACAGGACTCTCGTTTGCTCTCGGACGTGCTAACCAAACATTCAAGTAACTGTGCTTAGGCAAACTGTAAAAACTTTTAACGCCAATCCATTGGGCATTTTTGTCTATGACTTCCGTTTCAATTTCGTTAATTGAATTTTTTTTGCTGGTATCCCATATGCAAAATCCAATCGGAAAATTGCCCGTCAAGCCCTCAAACACTTTGCTATGCACAACAAAGCCATCTAAGTATTTCGCCTTCCAGACTGCTCGAAATTGCTCGAAATTTGGTGCATTCACATATTTCAAAGTGCTAAAAGTTGCTATCGTTGCATTCGGAATTTCTTTGTGAATGCGGGCAACAAATTGTGTGAAAAGCTCATTGCTGGCTTTCCCGTACTCTTCCATTGAGGTTGCAGCAAATTTTGTTTTAGCGACGCCTTGTTTATTTTCTGCTTCTATTCCAGTTGCGATATTTTCAAAATTGGTCGCCTCTGCATACGGCGGATTCATCAACACCAAAATCTTTTTTACGTCTTTCTTTTTTGCCTTTGCATCCGCAATGGCTTGGCGTAGCTCTTTGGGTAGCTTGCCTGTGATGTCGTAGTCGATATTGCCGAAGTCGTCGATGTCGTCGTTCAAATAATCGTACTGAAAATGCGTTGCCGCTACGCAGGTGCGGCTGGCTTTCATAACGTCGATGTCTGCCTTATCCAGCGTACTCATAAACACGTTGCGATGGTTGCTGTGCTTGACCTCTAGGTTGCCCACGCCGCAGCACATATCCCACACGATGTATTTTTGTTGCCAGTTTTTACCCAGCGTTTTTGCCAGCAGGTCATATGCTTTATCCACGACTTTAAGCGGCGTGTAGTACGCCCCCTTAAAGCTGCGCTCATCTATCGGTAGCAAGCTATCGCGCCGCTCTAGCAGGTACTCGCGGTGCTCTTGCTCGGGTGGCCTGTGATAAATCGCCCAGAACCTGCGATAGCCCGCTAGGCTTGATAACTCATAGGTTTTCCCCTCTAGCATGAAGAGCGGCGTATCACCGTCATAGACCAATCGTGCAGGCAAATTCTCAATCACCTTGGCTTTGCCATCGTGCATGATGTCGGCAAAAAACATGAGTGCGTAGTCCACCTCGTCTACGCCGTCTAACTCTTTTCCAATCATCTCCACCCAACTATCAAATACCTGTTTCAAGTTGTCTGGCGTGATCGGCGTGCGGATGAACTTGCCCTCGCGGATGCCCGTCTTCACCGCCTCAATAAATTCGGCCTCGTGCGTCTCGATTTTGTAAACAACAAAATGCGCTTCGATGTAGGGCTGAATCTGCTTGACTGTCTCTTTGCTAATTTGTGATGCCGCTGTTGACCACTCGATTGCTTTGTCTTTGAAGAGCGGCAACGCGTACTTGGTCTCCATCAGCGCGGCTTTTTCTCGGTCGAGCACGGCTAAAAACGGCGGGATCTCCTCGCCTTTTTTGGTAGCAACGCGCACATATGACAAGAGCTGGGCAAACATGGCAGCAGGCGGTGTGGGCGCATCTTTGGCCTCAAACCAAAACTCCTTGGTGCGGATGTCAATCAGCCCTTTGGATAAAGATTTGAGCCCTAGCGCCTTGACGTAAGCATCCTTCACGTCCTCTTCGGACTTGGCGGTTTGCAGTTGTTGGTACAGGCTCATGTGGTCGCTTTCATGGTTTCCATCCAACAATTAATAACATCGCAGCAAAGCCCGCCACATAACCCAGCGCCACATGCCAGCCCGCTTTAAGCCAAGCGCCTACTGACTTAGCCTCGGGGTACATGTTGGAGAGCGCCACGCCTGCACTTGAGCCAAACCAAATCATGCTGCCGCCATAACCCACGGCATAGGCCAAAAAGCCCCAGTCGTAGCCACCTTGTTTCAGTGCCAGAGCCGTGAGAGGAATGTTGTCGAAGACGGCGCTTAAAAAACCAAGCCCCAGCGTCGTTTCCCAAGAAGCTTTGGGAAGCTGTTCGACGGGCATCATGGAAGCACACAGTACAAGGGATAACAAAAACAAGCTACCCTTAAATGCATCAGGCAACAGCGACCAATTAGGCGTTCGCCATGCGGCTGTCAGTAACACCATCGTGCAAACCGCCAGTCCAAGCACTGGCAAAGTTGCTAGCAACTTGGGTGCGTAGAGATTGCACAGCACATTGGCAGCAACGGCTGATAGCAAGATCAAGGCAACGATGCCTAGCCTTGCATGATCAATCTGCGTGCCTGGGGGCGTATCTTTAAGCATAGGCTGATAGGCATGTTGCTGCTTGGCGGCAATCGGGCCAAAAATACACAGAGCCACAACGGCGCCCACTGCTGCCTCAGCAACCATTAGGGGTGACACACCCGAAATCCACATCATGGTAGTAGTCGTATCCCCCACCACCGAGCCCGCGCCGCCCGCATTGCTAGCGGCAACTATCGCTGCCAAAAATCCAATATGCACACGATGTTTATAAAGAACTGAAGCCATAGCGCCGCCAATCATGGCAGCTGCAATGTTGTCTAAAAATGACGACATCACGGCAATCAAAATCAGTAGCACAAAACCGCCCTTCCAGCCATCGGGCAGATAGTGCGGCAGTACGGCAGGGATTTCGCTTTTTTCAAAATGGTCTGCCAGTAGCGCAAATCCAAGCAACAAACCGAGCAAATTAGCCAGCGTCACCCACTCATGCGCAAGATGCGCTGGTACCGAAAAATCGGTGAAAGCGACTTTGTAGAGCGCAATCGAGAGCAGCCCTGTGATGGCGACCCGCAGCGTGTGGTTATGAAACAGCGCAACGCCAAGCAGTGTGAGCGCAAAGAGAATGAATTCGATAGGGATTAGATTCATGAAGCCACCTGCACAATGCCAAACACCTGCCGCAAATACGCTAAATAGTTCACGTCTTCGCACATATTTTTTGATGGCGTATCGGACAACTTCGCCACAGGCTGACCATTGCATTCGGTCATTTTGATGACGATTTGCAGTGGCACGTGCTCGGGAGGATCACCCAAATCGTTGGTGAGATTGGTACCAATACCGAACGCCAGCAAACAGCGACCTTTGAACTGCTTGTACAGCTCAATCGTGCGTGGGATGGTCAGGCCATCGCTAAACACCAAGGTCTTGGTCAGCGGATCGACACGGTTGGCTTTGTAGTGTGCAATCATGCCTTCACCCCATGCAAATGGATCGCCGCTGTCGTGGCGTGCGCCATCGAACAGCTTGCAAAAGTACATGTCGTAGTCACGCAAAAAGGCTTCAAAACCATACACATCAGAGAGCGCAATGCCAAGGTCGCCTCGGTACTCGTGCGCCCACGATTCAAACGCAAAGACTTGCGAGTCGCGTAGCCGCGGGCCCAATGCCTGCGCGGCCTGCAGGTATTCGTGCGCCATCGTGCCAAGCGGAATCAGGCCTAACTTCATGGCAAAAAACACATTGCTAGTACCCGCAAATTGCCCATCCAAACCGTTCGTCAGCACACGGAGCACCTCTTCGTGCCACGCCTTGCTAAAGCGGCGACGCGTTCCGTAGTCGGCAATTTTTAGGTTGGATATTTGCGGATTTTGAAGTAGCTGGATCTTGCTAGCCAAACGCTCGCGTCCTTCTATAAAGTTCGGGGCTTTTTGCGTGTTTCTAAAGTACACCTCATTCACAATAGCCAGCACAGGGATTTCAAACAAAATCGTGTGTAGCCAAGGCCCTTCAATTTTGATGTCGATCTCGCCTGTGGTTTGTTCAGAGATGGTGATGTACTTTTCGTTCAGCTTGAACAAGCCCAAAAAGTCCACAAAATCGCTCTTAATAAAGCGCATGCCGCGTAAGTAAGCCAACTCGCCCTCGGTAAATTGCAGGCCGCACAGTGACTTGATTTCTTCGCGTATTTCGCTTGCAAACTGAGCCAGATCAACGCCTGGGTTGCGACACTTGAATTTGTAAGAGACCTGCGCTCCTGGGAACTGATGCAGCACGACCTGCATCATGGTGAATTTGTACAGGTCAGTGTCTAAGAGGCTGGTAATAATCATAGCCAAGTCGCAAAGCTTTCAACCGTCTCGCGCTCGGTGGCAAACGTGTTCACCAGCGCATCTTCGTCCGCGTAGCCTAGTGCCATACCGCAAACAATCATTTCGTTCTCGCCTGCGCCAATATGCGGCAGGATGATCTTGGAGAACTCGTTCCACGCGGCTTGCGGACAGGTGTGCAGGCCACGCGCCCTGGCTGCGACCATGATGTTTTGCAGAAACATGCCGTAATCGAGCAAAGAGCCGCGTCCCATGACTTTATCAATCGTAAACATCAAGCCCACAGGTGCGCCAAAAAACTGGTAGTTTTGCTGATGCTGGGCATGCATCTTCTCCTTCTCGCCCTTGACGATGCCCAGCACGCCGTAGAGACCAAATCCGCAAGCACGGCGTCTATCTATATAGGGTGACACCCATTTCTCGGGGTAGTAGTCGTAGACTTCTTTGTGCTCAGCCGCTAATTCAGGATTCACGCGGATCGCGTCGTGTGCAGCAACCACCTTATTAACAAGCGAGTCCTTGCTATCGCCTTGCAGCACATACACCTTCCATGGCTGCGTATTAGTGCCCGAAGCGGCTCTGCGAGCCACATCCAGCAAGCCCTCTAGCAGTGCGCGGTCTACAGGCTTATCGATATAGGCACGAGCTGAAAAGCGACTCAAAATGGCGCTATCTACGCTGGCGGGGTCAGGAATGTGGGTTTTTACTTGGCTTGTTTGAGATTGGGTCATAGCGTTTGAGTCTATCAGCCTCCACTTTGACATTTCTTGTGGTTTTTTGCCCTATTTGGTCGTTTTTTTGAAATTATTTTGCTGCACCGCAACATTTTTTTCAAATTGTCACAAAATTGACACGGGTTTACCCTATAATTCATTTCATGCTGCACTGCAACATAAACAGGGCAACAGGCAAGGAAGTCATTCGGACCCCTTGCAAATTTTGAAGTTTTATCTTTTTAAGGAAATACCATGTTTACATTAGACCAAGTTACCGCTGCACAAAAAAACAACGTTGAGAGCCTGATCGGCCTGACAGCCCAAGCCTTTGCTGGCGTGGAAAAAATCATCGAACTGAACATTGCAACTGCTAAAGCTGCATTCAGCGATGCTGCTACTCAAACTCAAGCTGCTTTGAACGTGAAAGACGCTCAAGAGTTCATCGCTTTGCAATCTGCACAAATCCAGCCTTTGGCTGAAAAAGTGTCTGCATACGGCCGTAAAGCTTATGAAATCGCTGCTACCAGCGGTGCAGAAATCAAATCAACTGTTGAAAGCAAGCTGAAAGAAGCTCAAGCTGCTGCTCAATCTGTTGTTGCTACTGCAACGACTAGCAAGAAGAAGTAATTTTTGAAGCGCTCACAAGAGTGCTTTGAGACTCCTGTCTCCTCGGATCCGCTCTAAACTTCGGTTTACTGGATCCTTTAATGGCCTAACCCTCACCGGTTAGGCCTTTTTTTGCCCCCAGTTTTGCTCAGCGATTGTCAATCACGCGCTTGGCTTTGCCCACTTCGACTCGCGCCAAGCTATTCGGGGCGAGCACTTCAATCTGTGCGCTGGAGCCGATAAAGGTTTTGATGGCGCTTTGCAGCTCGCGAGCAATCGCCGCGTCACTCGCTTCACCAGACGCATCACGCCGCTCGACCTGAATTTTCATTTCGTCCAAGTGCCCCGTGCGGCTGACATGAATCAGATATTGCGGAGAGAGACTAGGCATCTTCAAAATGAGTTCTTCAATTTGCGTGGGGAACACATTCACACCGCGGATGATGAGCATGTCGTCACTGCGCCCCGTGATTTTTCCCATGCGGCGCATCGAGCGTGCCGTGGGCGGCAGCAATCGCGTCAAATCGCGCGTGCGATACCGAATAATCGGCAGCGCTTCTTTGGTGAGTGACGTAAAGACGAGTTCGCCCTGCTCAGTTCCTTTGGCGGGGTCATACGGCAGTACTGCGCCAGTGACGGGATCGATGATTTCGGGATAGAAATGATCTTCCCACACCACCAAACCGTCTTGCGTTTCCACGCACTCAGAAGCCACGCCAGGCCCCATGACTTCGGACAGACCGTAGATATCGACCGCCTTCATATTCGCCCGCACTTCAATCTCTCGGCGCATTTCATTTGTCCAAGGCTCTGCGCCAAAAATACCAATTCGCAGTGATGATGTTTTGGGGTCGATACCTTGTCGTTCCATGGCTTCAATTAGCGTCAGCATGTAGGACGGCGTGACCATGATGATGTCGGGTTTGAAATCGGTAATCAGTTGAAGTTGCTTCTCGGTTTGACCGCCGCCCATGGGCACGACCGTACAACCTAAACGCTCCGCGCCGTAGTGCGCCCCAAGTCCACCCGTGAAGAGTCCATAGCCGTAAGCCACATGCACCGTGTCACCACGCTTGCCGCCAGCCGCGCGAATCGACCGCGCTACCAAGTCCGCCCACGTATCGATGTCTTTTTGCGTATACGCCACCACGGTCGGCTTGCCCGTTGTACCGCTAGACGCATGGATGCGCACGATGTCACTTTTAGGCACAGCAAACAGTCCAAACGGATAGTTGTCTCGCAAGTCCGTCTTGCTCATCGTGGGGAACTTAGCAAGGTCACTGAGTTGTTTCAAATCGCTGGGATGCACGCCTGCTGCATCAAAAGTTTTTTTGTAATGCGCTACGTTGTTGTAGGCATGCGCCAGCGACCATTGCAGACGTTTGAGCTGCAAGGCTTGCAGTTCATCTTGGGATGCTTTTTCGATTTTTTCTAGCGCCATTTTTAAGTCTCCTCATCAAAATTAATCGTTACTTTGTCTGTCAAACAATAACTCTGGCACGTCAACACAAAGCCACGCCGCACTTCGTAATCTTCCAGCGCGTAGTTCACATCCATCTCAACTTCGCCCTCAGTCACCTTGGCGCGGCAAGTTGAGCAGACCCCGCCTTTGCACGAAAATCGCATATCCAGCCCTGCCTGCAAGCCCGCATCCAGCAAGGCTTCTGAGCCTTTGATGGCTTTGAAATGTCTTGTCGATCCATCCATGACCACCGTCACATCGCATTGATTCGATTCGCCTGCTAGTACCGGCTTCACCTTACGAGGAGTCGTTGGTTTTGCCGCCGCAAACAACTCCGTTTTGATGCGCGCGGCAAGCATCCCTTTGGCCTCTAGCGCGGCTTTCGCATCCATCATCATCGACTCAGGACCGCAAATAAATGCGGCATCAAACGATGCCACATCGAGCCATTTATCAAACAGCAAATCACACTTGGAACGGTCGATGCGGCCATGGAAGATGTCCATGTCTTGCGGTTCGCGGCTCATGATGTAAATGAGATTAAGCCTTGTCGGATATCGATCTTTGAGTAGCGCCAGCTCTTCTTTAAACATGACGGACGGCGTGGCGCGATTGCCATAAATCAGTGTGAAGCTAGATTGAGCGTGACCTTCAATTCTTTTTTCTAGCGAAGTTTTGATGATGGAGAGAATGGGCGTGATACCGCTGCCTGCGGCAATCCCCAAGGAATGAAGCCCTTCCAATTGTCCAAATTTTCCCTCGGGCGGCATGACATCCAACGCGTCGCCGACTTTGATGTTCTCGTGTACAAAACTGGAGAATACGCCGTCCGCTACGTGTTTGATACCGACGCGAAGTGCGCCGCCCAAATCAGAGGACTGACTACAAATCGAATAAGCACGGCGTACTTCTTCACTTTTTTCAGCGCCGTCAATGGTGGCGCGAAGCGTTAAATATTGCCCTTGCTTAAACGCAAACGTAGATTTCAACTCAGGCGGGATATTAAAAGTCAGCACAATCGAGTCACGCGTTTCGCGCTCTATGTGGCTCACGATTAGGGAATGGAATGAACTCATGGATAAAGCTTAGATTCAATAATTTAGTGCGGTTTGAAATAGTCGAATGGCTCGCGGCAAGCAAGGCATCGATACTGCGCCTTGCAAGGCGTAGAGCCATACTGGCTCAGGGTTTCGGTGGATAGCGAAGCGCAGCGTGGGCAGGCAATATCAGTTTGACGGCGACCGCCAATGGCTGACAAGCCAATGCGCTGCTCAGAAGCTTCAACCACATGCGGCGGCGCAATCCCATACTCGCGCAGCTTGGCTTTGGTCTCATCATTCATCCAATCCGTCGTCCATGCGGGTGAGAGTTGCGTCTTGATAATGACACTGCTGCAGCCCATACTGGATAAGGCTTCCCGAGCATCTTTTGCAATCACTTCGGTGGCAGGGCAGCCTGAATAGGTCGGGGTCAGTGTGACGGTGCAAACACCTGAATCGCTCAGTTCAACGCCACGCACGATGCCCAAATCCACAATCGAAATCACAGGGATTTCTGGATCAGGCACGCTGGCAAGCCTTGCCCAGATTGCCTCGCAGGACAGCATGGCTGGCGAAGCAATCACCACCTGATGCTCTGCGTCGGTCACCATTTCGCTTCTGGGTAAGTACGCTGCAGGTATTGCATTTCTGCCAGCAAGTAGCCAAGGTGCTCGGTAGCAGAGCCGCCTTGCGATTTGGCTTTGTGCATCCAAGCATTGGCATCGGGCATGGTGAGCGTGGCCTCTCCGAGTATCTCACCCACAAACTTGAGCCATGCTGGGCGCAGTGTTGGATTGATTGCGAACATCTCCCCTGAATAAGGCCAGAGCTGATTCACAGCCGTTTGAATCCGCTCACGGCTCTCATCTGTGCCGTCACCAAGACGAACGATCAAATCGCTAGTACGCCGCACGTGGTACGCCACTTCCTTGAATCCTTTTTGAGCAATATCTGCCACACCTTTGCTGGCATGGCCTTGCAAGGCTTCCAGCTGCAAGTAATGCCAAGCATCAAAAAAGAATTGCCGTACCAGCGTGTACGCATAGTCGCGCCGCGTATTTGCACCCGAGCCACCGAATGCGTTAGGTAATTCGGTAATGAGGAAGTTTTTAAATTCATGCGTATCGCGGTGATAGGCCAGCAAATCTTCGTCTCTGCCCTTGCCTTCCAATTCACCCGCCAGCGTGAGCCACATCCGCGATTGCCCCAGTAAGTCGAGTGCCGTGTTCGTCAGCGCCATGTCCTCTTCAATCGCTGGACCTTTGCCGCACCACTCGGATAAGCGCTGCGACAAGATGAGGCACGAATCACCCATCGTGAGGGCGAGGTCGATATCTTTCAAAGGCTCGGAACTCATAGGTGCTTCACCTCAGGCGGCATCGGAAAGAACGTGGGATGGCGATAGACCTTGTTGTTGGCGGGCTCAAACAAGATGCCCGCATCGTCTGGGCTACTGGCCACGATATGACTAGAGCGCACCACCCAAATACTCACGCCCTCACTGCGGCGCGTGTACACATCACGGGCATTGTTAATCGCCATCGCTTCATCGCACGCATGCAAGCTGCCCACGTGCTTGTGCGCGAGGCCATGCTGGCTGCGGATAAAAACTTCCCACAACGGCCATGTTGCTTTATCAGTCATGCGATCTTCCTTTTTTGTTCTTGTTTAGCAGCATTCGCCACCAGTGCCTCGCGAAACCACGCGCCCTCGCTGTGTGCATCGTTGCGTGTTTGCAAGCGCTCTTTATTGCAAGGGCCATTGCCTTTGAGCACTTGATGGAATTCACTCCAATCAATCGCGCCAAAGTCATAGTGCTGCGTCGCTTCATTCCATTTCAAGTCAGGATCAGGAATCGTGAGTCCTAAAAAGTCAATTTGCGGGACGGTTTGATCGACCATTTTTTGTCTGAGTTCGTCGTTGGATAACAACTTAATGCGCCAAGCCGCTGACTGTGCACTGTTCACCGACTCCGCATCGGAGGGGCCAAACATCATCAAGCTTGGCCACCACCAGCGGTTGAGTGCATCCTGCGCCATTTGCTTTTGTGCCGCTGTTCCTCGGCACAGCGTCAGCATGATGTCATAGCCTTGACGCTGATGGAACGATTCCTCTTTGCAGACACGCACCATCGCCCGTGCGTAAGGTCCATACGAGCAGCGGCACAGCGGAATTTGGTTGATGATGGCCGAGCCATCAACCAACCAGCCAATCGCGCCAATGTCCGCCCATGTGGGCGTGGGGTAGTTAAAGATGCTGGAGTATTTAGATTTACCGCTGAGCAAATCTGCCGTCATTTGTTCGCGTGAGGTACCCAGCGTCTCCGCTGCCGAATACAGATAGAGCCCATGCCCCGCTTCGTCTTGCACCTTGGCCAGCAAAATCGCTTTGCGCTTGAGACTTGGCGCACGTGTGACCCAAT
>JANPAS010000028.1:0-1877 GCA_031430035.1 Comamonadaceae bacterium
GCTGAACGGAAATTAATATGTTAACTTGGGACGAAGAAATCACATCTACATCTGCAGCTTCGCAAGCACCTCCACCAAACGCAACGGCGCTTGGTCTGCAAACTGCCCCCGTTTTTTCTGACGAAGTTTTTCAAACACCCAATCAAACTCCCGTCGCGAAATCGCCAGCTGCCTTGCCTGTGCATCACCGCGTTAAAGCATCTGACAAGCGCATCATCAACGGACAAACCGACGTTAATCAACTCGTTCCATTTAAATACAAATGGGCTTGGGAAAAATATCTCGCCACTTGCGCAAATCACTGGATGCCGCAAGAGGTCAATATGACGCGTGACATCGCACTTTGGAAAGATCCCAACGGTTTGACTGAAGATGAACGTCGTTTAGTCAAGCGTAATTTAGGTTTTTTTGTGACCGCCGATTCGTTGGCCGCCAACAATATTGTGCTCGGTACGTATCGTCACATCACAGCACCTGAATGCCGTCAGTTCTTGCTACGTCAAGCGTTCGAAGAAGCAATTCACACACACGCGTATCAGTACATTACAGAATCGCTCGGATTAGACGAGGCGGAAATCTTTAATGCCTATAACGAAGTGCAATCTATTCGCGATAAAGATCAGTTTTTGATTCCATTTATTGAAGCGATCTCTGATCCCAACTTCAAAACTGGGACAACTGAAAACGACCAGACGCTCCTCAAGTCTTTGATTGTGTTTGCTTGCCTGATGGAAGGTTTGTTCTTCTATGTGGGCTTTACGCAAATCTTGGCACTAGGACGTCAAAACAAAATGACAGGCGCTGCCGAGCAATATCAATATATTTTGCGTGATGAGTCGATGCACTGCAATTTTGGTATCGACTTGATTAATCAATTGAAGTTAGAGAACCCCCATCTGTGGACACCTGAGTTCAAGGCTGAAATTAATGCCCTGTTTATGAAGGCTGTTGAACTTGAATATCGCTATGCCGAAGACACCATGCCACGCGGTGTGCTGGGTTTGAATGCATCCATGTTCAAAGGCTATTTGCGTTACATCGCCAATCGCCGCGCTGTGCAAATTGGTTTAGAGGCCTTATTTCCTGATGAGGAAAATCCATTTCCTTGGATGAGTGAAATGATTGATCTCAAAAAAGAGCGCAACTTTTTTGAAACCCGCGTGATTGAATATCAATCGGGCGGCGCTTTGTCTTGGGACTAAGGTTTCAAATACCACACATCATGTTTTTAAGAATTGCAAAACCTCAATCAACCAACTTGCCGACAGCGCAGATGTTTGTTGTGGTTTGCACCCCTGTTCAAGCCGCTGAGAGCGAGTCTCTCAACGGCTTGAATCGTTTGCGCCAAATCTCCCATGTGGACGCGAGCGAATCTTCAATTGAAAATATCTAGGAGAGAAAAAATGGCAACTGCAAAAAAACCAGCAGCGAAAAAAGCTGCACCAGCAAAGAAAGCTGCACCAGCTAAAAAAGTAGTGGCAGCAAAGAAACCAGCTGCTAAAAAAGCTGCACCAGCAAAAAAAGTAGCGGCAAAAAAGCCAGCTGCTAAAAAAGCTGCACCAGCAAAAAAAGTAGCGGCGAAAAAGCCAGCTGCTAAAAAAGCAGCACCAGCAAAAAAAGTAGCGGCGAAAAAGCCAGTAGCTAAAAAAGCTGCAGCTAAGAAGCCAGCAGCGAAGAAAGCTGCACCTGCTAAAAAGCCAGCTGCTAAAAAAGCTGCCCCTGCAAAAAAAGCAGCCCCAGCGAAGAAAGCAGCGGCTAAGCCAGCAGCAAAAAAGCCAGTCGCTAAGCCTGCTGCAAAGCCAGCGGCTAAGCCTGTAGCTAAAACGACCATCAGCCCACAAGCTGCTTGGCCGTTCCCAACAGCTTCCAAGCCTTAA
>JANPAS010000029.1:0-14924 GCA_031430035.1 Comamonadaceae bacterium
CGTTGCAAACGCTTCTTGCAGCACCACAAACTCGGCGCGTTCCAGCGCACGGCGCACGGTCTTCACGTCAGGCATCGACTGCATCGGGTTGGTACAGGCAATCCACAACGCTTTGACTTGCCCGTCTGCCGCTGCTTCAAATAGCTCAACGGCAGAGAGGCCGGGTTTTGCGGGTACTTGCAGCCCTAGCTTGTCCATGCCCCACAGCTGCTCGACCTCCAAACGGTGCGCAGGGTTCGCCATGTCGCGATGTGCCGAGAGTAAATTGGACAAGCCGCCTACTTCGCGCCCACCCATGGCGTTGGGCTGACCCGTCAGCGAAAACGGCCCAGCACCTGCTTTGCCAATGTGCCCAGTTGCCAGATGCATATTGATCAGCGCCGTGTTTTTTGCTGTGCCGCTGGTGGATTGATTCAATCCTTGGCAATACAGCGAGAGCGTTGCTTTAGAGGTTGCAAATAGCTTTGCGGCGGTAAATAAATCCTCGCGTGCGATGCCGCAAGTTTGCGCCACTAACTCAGGCGTGCAATCACGCACCAGCGCTTTCAAATCATCAAATCCATTGGTGCGCATCTCGATGAAAGCCTTATCTAGCCAGCCTTCCCAGAGCATGATGTGCAGCATGCCGTTAAACAGCATGACATCCGTGCCAGGTTGAATGGGTAAATACAAATCGGCTAATTCGGCCGTATCGGTACGGCGTGGATCGCAAAAGATGATTTTTAAATGTGGATTGGCAAGCTTTGCATCTTCAATTCTGCGAAATAAAACAGGATGCGCAAACGCGGTGTTTGATCCGACGATGAAGATGCAGTCGGCATGATTCACATCGTCATAGCAAGTCGGCGGCGCATCGGCACCAAGGCTTTGTTTGTAGCCCGCGACGGCAGAACTCATGCACAGGCGCGAATTGGTGTCGATGTTGTTCGTGCCAATCAAACCTTTGGCGAGTTTGTTAAAGACGTAATAGTCCTCGGTCAGCAATTGTCCCGAAATGTAGAAACCCACAGCGTCTGCCCCATGTGCGGCGATGGTGCTCGCAAAGCGATAGCTGGCGTGGCCTAGCGCTGCGTCCCATGTCACGCGCTCTTGCGCTTGGGTGCGCGAAGCACGTAGCATGGGATACAGCAAACGCGTTTGCGCGTTGACGGCTGGGCTTGCCGTCAGGTGGAGCGTTGATCCCTTACTACATAACCTGCCAAAGTTGGCGGGATGATCAGGGTCGCCGCGAACGCCTGTGATCTGCGCCCCCGTGCCGTGATCTTCTGTTTCAATGATGACCCCGCAGCCTACGCCGCAATACGGGCAGGTGGAGCGAGTGTCTGCACGTTGAATGTGGCGTTGAAGCGGGAAAGTCGTCATTCCCTAAAATGATGCAAGGACTGTGCCAGAGGCTGTGCAAAGGCGAGCACTGAGCAAGCCACCAACCCAGCTGGCGTTATTGGTCCGCAGACCACTTTGAATATGTAAGGAGCGCACATGGGAACGACACAAACCACACCACCGACAGCGGCTGAACTCTGGGGTGTCATCAAAAAAGAGATTACAGGCATTCAACTGCTCTGGGAAACGGTGAACGGTCTGTATTTCCAGCAACAAGGTAAGGAGTGGCAAGCTTTAGGAGACGACACGCCTTTGCTCGTTCACTGGATACAAACGGCGCTGATGGAGTCATTGTTGATGCGCGTATCCCGAATGATGGACCCAGCTGCAACCGGAAAATTTACAAACCTCAGCTTGGAAAAGCTGGTTACTGCAGATGCAAGCATCAGCTCTGAGGAGTCTGCGATTCGCGCCATTTGGGATGAGTCTGGGCTAAAAGCGGTGAGAGATAAATACTTGAGTCACAACGATTTGCATCGGGCCTTGACCGAAGACCATACGCTAAATATTCCACTGGACACCACCGATATTGATGCGCTCAAAAAACTGGCTCAAGGGCTACGTGAGTTTCGAAATGCCGTGAATCAAAAGCTAAGCGGCTGCCCATATATCGATCAACAACTGGATTCAAGAATTCAAAATGAAATTGAAATTCTCGGCCGCGTACTTGCTGGAGGAAATCAATTCTTTAAAGAATTGCCAGACCGACTTCTTGAAGCAGGCTGTTAATTGGAGTAAAGCAAAAGAAGTTTTAAACAGCCAGCACTACGCTAGGGCTGTTCTGGCGCGGCTACGCGCAGCGGGCTTAGGGCTAACTTGCACACTGAGTTGCAGTCCTAAAGCCTTGCAAACTCGTCCAATGGTCTCAAAGCGCGGCTGGGACTGCGGACGAAGCGCCTTGTAAAGAGCCTCCCGTGTAATGCCAGAATCTTTCGCAATTTGGCTCATGCCGCGTGCTCTTGCAATGTCGCCCATTGCAGAGGCCAAGAGAGAAGCATCGCCTTCCTCCATCACTACGCTCAGATATTGAGCCACATCTTCATCCGTTTGCAGATAGTCCGCCATATCGAAATCTGGCAAATCGGCTACTTTAATTTTGTTTGTCATTTTTCTTCCTCAAACACAAGCGAGGTAGCCAACTGTTTAGCCGCCTCAATATCGCGGTTTTGGCTGGACTTATCACCGCCGCCCAGCATGACCACAACCACTTGACCGTGTTGTACGTAGTACATACGCCAGCCAGCACCAAAAAATTCCCGCATCTCAAACACGCCTTCGCCCACAGCCTTCACATCGCCCAAATTGCCAAGCGCCGCTTTACGCAGCCTAAGCTGCAAACGCTTTCGGGTCAGGCTATCACGCAAGCCACCAAGCCACGTGTCGAATTCAGGGGTTCTTTTGACTGAGAACATGATTACGATTGTAATCGAATGGCGACAAACTGCGCCCCATACGCTTGTAAAAGCTGGTTTTAAAGCCCCAAATAAACATGCCCGTCCTCAACCTTCACGTCAAATCGCTGGGCACAACCCACATCGGGCGCTTGCGCTTCGCCATCAGATAGGCAAATTTTCCACGAGTGAAGCGGGCAAGTGACACTCTCTCCATGCACGATGCCTTGGCTAAGTGGTCCGCCTTTGTGCGGACATTTGTCCAAGAGCGCAAAAACTTTGTCTTGATCGTTTCTAAAGATAGCGATGTCGATTTGACCTGCGCGTTTGACGATGCGCGAACCCAAAACGGGAATGTCCGTGACTTTGCAAATGGAGGTGAAGCTCATGCTGCGACTCCTTCAGGTGCGGGCAAATGGATGGGTGCAAACTGCTTGATATCAACTTGTGCTTTGTTGTGCTCAAACCAAGGATCGGGCTCACCATCTAGCGCAAATTGCAGACGTTCCCACAGCGCCTTGCGACCCTCGTGATCTTCTAAGATTTTGCGCTTCACATAGTCCATACCGACGCGCCCCACGTAATGAACCGTGCGCTCTAAGTACCAGCCTTCTTCGCGGTAGAGCTGCATAAATGCGCCCGTGTACTCCAGCACTTCCTCAGACGTTTTGAGCTTGGTAAAGAACTGCGCCACTTCGGTTTTGATGCCGCCGTTGCCTGCAATGACCATTTCCCAGCCGCTGTCCACGCCGATGATGCCCACGTCTTTAATGCCCGCTTCGGCGCAATTACGTGGGCAACCGCTGACGGCAAATTTGACTTTGTGCGGCGCGTACATGCGCCACATGGCACGCTCTAAATCTTTGCCCATTTGCGTGGAGTCTTGCGTGCCAAAGCGGCACCACTCGCTGCCTACGCAGGTCTTCACTGTGCGTAGCGCCTTGGCATACGCATGACCGCTGGGCATACCAATGTCTTGCCATACCGCAGGCAAGTCTTCCTTTTTGACGCCCAGTAAGTCGATGCGTTGCCCGCCCGTCACTTTGACCGTTGGGATTTGGTATTTATCCACTACATCCGCAATACGACGTAGCTCGGCCGCTGTGGTCTCGCCCGCCCACATACGCGGAATCACCGAGTACGTGCCGTCTTTTTGAATGTTGGCGTGCGCACGTTCGTTGATGTAGCGACTTTGCGGATCATCCTTCGCATCTTTGGGCCAGGAGCTAATCAAGTAGTAATTCACGGCAGGACGGCAAGACGCGCAGCCGTTGGGCGTGCGGAACTCCATGAATTTATAGACCTCAGGAATGGAGAGCAATTTGTTTTTGACGATGGCATCGCGCACGGCTTGATGGCCATGATCGGTACAGCCGCACATGGCTTTGAGTTTTGGCGTGGCCGAGTAATCGCCACCCGCGGTAAACATCAAAATTTGCTCAACCAAGCCTGTACACGAACCGCAAGACGCGCTGGCCTTGGTGTGTTTGCGCACTTCGTCTAACGTGAACAGACCTTTTTCTTTAATCGCTTTGCAAATCGTGCCTTTGTTCACACCATTACAGCCGCAGACTTCTTGTGAGTCAGGCATAGAAGCGGCAGACGTTGCGCCCGCATGTCCCACGTCGCCAATGTTGGATTCGCCAAACATGAGCTTGTCGCGGATGTCGGATACATCGCGCCCATCGCGGAGCAGTTTGAAATACCAAGAGCCATCGACCGTGTCGCCGTACAGGCACGCGCCAATGAGTTTATTGTCTTTAAGCACCAACTTTTTGTAGACGCCGTCTGACGGATCAGACATGACGATTTCTTCCGTCTCGTCATTGCCCGTAAAGTCACCCGCGCTAAACAAATCAATGCCCGTCACTTTGAGCTTGGTCGAGGTCATCGAACCCGTATAGCGACCAATACCCATTTCTGCCAAATGATTCGCTGCTACCCGCGCTTGTTCAAACAGCGGTGCAACAAGTCCATACGCAATGCCGCGATGCGCCGCGCATTCACCGACCGAGTAGATGCGGGCATCGGTAATCGTTTGCATGGTGTCCGTCACCACAATGCCGCGATTACAGTGGATGTTCATGGATTCGGCCAGCTCCGTGTTCGGGCGAATGCCCACTGCCATCACGACCAAATCAGTATCTAACTCTGTGCCGTCTTTGAAGGTGATTTTTGACACACGTCCTTCGGCATTGCCGATGAGTGCTTGTGTGTTTGCTCCCAGCATGAACTTGAGACCGCGCTTCTCTAACGAGCCGCGCAAGAGTCCAGCCGCCACTTCGTCAAGTTGACGCTCCATGATCCACGGCAATACGTGCACCACGGTCACCTCCATGCCGCGCAGCATGAGGCCATTCGCCGCCTCTAAACCTAGCAAACCGCCGCCAATCACTACCGCACGTTTGTATTTTTTAGCTGCCTCAATCATGGCGTTGGTGTCCGCAATATCGCGATAAGCCAACACACCCTCTAAATCTTTGCCAGGAATAGGGAGCATGAACGGGTTCGAGCCCGTGCACAAAAGCAAGCGGTCGTAAGGGGCTTCGATGACTCCACCTTTGCCGTCATCCGCAATCACGACGCGGCGCACGCGGTCTACCTTGGTCACTTTTTTGCCAGCATGGAGCGTGATGTTGTTCTCGGTGTACCACTCAAAGGTGTTCAGGATGATCTCGTCCACCGTTTGCTCGCCCGCCAGCACGGGGCTGAGCAGAATGCGGTTGTAGTTGGGGTGTGGCTCAGAGCCAAACACCGTGATGTCGTACTTATTTGCGTCTAACTTGAGAACTTCTTCAACGGTGCGTACGCCCGCCATGCCGTTACCCACTAAAACTAACTTTTGCTTCTTGTTCATGCTTTATTCCTTTGCACAAAGAATGAAGCAAGCTTCGTGCCATGTCACATTTATGGTGCACATTTAATACGCAAATGGCGCTTATTTGGCGTACAAAAAGTCGATCACCGATTTGCGGGCCTTTTGGTAATACGGATCACCCGCCAAATGCACGCGGTCGCGTGGCCTTGGTAGGTTGACCTCCAAAATCTTACCAATGGTGGCGGCCTTGTTCGCGGTGGGCGTGGTCAACATCACAATGCGATCGGATAACAAAACCGCCTCGTCAACATCGTGCGTGACCATCACGACCGTGCTGCCCGTGGCCTCCACAATGGTGAGTAGCTCGTCTTGCAGCTTGGCGCGGGTCAGGGCATCCAGTGCACCAAAAGGCTCGTCCATCAGTAACACTTGTGGCTCCATGGCCAGCGCTCTGGCAATGCCGACGCGTTGCTTCATGCCACCTGAAATTTCGCCAGGTCGTTTATCCCGTGCGTGTTGCAAACCCACCATTGCTAGAGCCGCATCGGTACGTGCGATCAAGCTGACTTTGGATTCGCCGTCATGCCCCGTCTCGCGGCGGGTGACTAAAGAGGTCGCACCAAAAACACGCTCAACGCCCAGATAAATGTTTTCAAAGCAGGTCAGCCAAGGCAGTAGCGAGTGATTTTGAAACACCACGGCCCGTTCGGGCCCAGGCTTGGTGATTTCACGGTTCGCGCAAGTTAAAACGCCTCTGGCTGGCAGGGTGAGGCCTGCAATTAAGTTGAGCAGCGTTGATTTGCCGCAACCCGAGTGCCCAATCAAGCTGACGAATTCACCTTTGGCGATAGAGAGGTTGACACCTTGTAGCGCCGTAAAAGGCCCTTTGGCGGTTGGGAAGATTTGCCAGACGTTTTCGATATCTAAAAATCGCTCGTGACGTAGTTCGGTTGCTGTCTTCATGCGGCTGTCTCCTCGTAGGTAAATGCACCAGCCAGCTTGATCAATAAAAACTCAAGTAGCAATCCCACCACGCCAATCATAAAAATGGCAATGATGATGTTTTTGACGTTCAGGTTATTCCACTCGTCCCAGAGCCAAAAGCCAATGCCCACTCCGCCTGTCAGCATTTCCGCCGCCACAATGACCAGCCATGCCGTGCCAACGGCCAAGCGAACACCCGTCAGCATGTACGGCAAGGTCGAGGGCAGCAAAATAGTTTTAAAAATCTTCCACTCAGACAAATCCAGCACTTTTGCGACGTTTAAATAATCGCTCGGGATGCGCTGCACGCCAATGGCGGTGTTAATCACCATGGGCCAAATGGAGCAAATAAAAATGGTCCAAATAGCGGCAGGATTTGCACCTTTAAAGACGAGTAACCCAATTGGCAGCCACGCCAGTGGAGACACGGGGCGTAAGAGTCCAATGATGGGATTGAGCATGCGACCCACAAAAACGCTGCGACCAATCACAAACCCAAGCGGTATGCCAACCAGCGCTGCTAAACCAAAGCCCAGCGCCACACGGCGCAGGCTGGACAGCACGTTCCAGCCAATGCCTTGATCGTTGATCGACTTGCGATAAAACGGATCACTAAAGACGGTGATGGCCTGCTCCAGCGTGGCGTAGGGCGTAGGGAATGTGCCTACGCTTTGGCTGGCAATGGCTTGCCAGATCAAGACCAACATGGCAAAGCCGAGTAGGGGCGGCGTTACCGATTGCGCTATCGCCCGCGCTTTGAGTTGAATGGAGGTCATGCGGGGCACCTTTATGCTTTAATTTTGAAGCTGTCCGCGTACTTGCGTGGGTCTTTGCCATCCCACACCACGCCGTCTAGCAGTTTGGAGGTGCGTAGCACGTCTTTGGGAACGCTGACTTTGGCCGCCGCCGCCGCCGCTTTGTACAAATCGATTTGATTGACCTGCTTGGCGACATTCAAATAATCGGGGTGATCCTTCACTAAGCCCCAGCGCTTGTGCTGAGTCAAGAACCATATGCCGTCCGATAGATACGGAAAGTTCACCGCACCATCGTTAAAAAATTTCATGTGATTCGCGTCATCCCACGTTTTGCCGAGGCCGTTTTGGTAGCGCCCCAAAATGCGTTGGTTAATCACGTCTACGCTGGTGTTCACATAGGACTTGTCGGCAATGGTGTCAGCCATTTTGTTTTTGTTAACAAGGCTGGCGTCAATCCATTTACCTGCTTCCAAAATGGCGGCGATGGCGGCGCGGCAGGTGTTGGGGTATTTTTTAGCAAAGTCGCCTTGCGTTGCCAGCACCTTTTCGGGGTGATCCTTCCAAATATCTTGCGTGGTGATGGCGGTAATGCCAATGCCGTCCGCAATCGCGCGGTGATTCCACGGCTCGCCCACGCAATAACCGTCCATATTGCCCACGCGCATATTGGCGACCATTTGCGGCGGTGGCACGGTGATGTTCTTCACATCTTTGATCGGGTCAATGCCGTTAGAGGCCAGCCAGTAATTGAGCCACATGGCGTGCGTACCTGTGGGGAAGGTTTGCGCAAACGTGTAGTCACGCTTCTCTGTTTTGAGTAGCTTGGCGAGCGATGCGCCATCAATCGCGCCCTTTTCGGCCAGTTTTTTAGACAGCGTGATGGCTTGCCCGTTATGGTTCAAAGTCATCAAAACCGCCATGTCTTTTTTGGTGCTGCCCACGCCCAAATGCGTGCCGTAGACCAAGCCGTACAAAGCGTGCGCCATATCTAACTCACCCGAAATGAGCTTGTCGCGGATACCTGCCCAAGACGCTTGCTTGTCTAAAACAAATTTCACGCCGTATTTCACATCCAAGCCCAAAACCGATGCCATCACGATGCTGGCGCAATCGGTCAGCGGAATAAAACCAATGCGAATTTCTTTTTTCTCTGGCGCATCGGATCCTTGTGCATAGGCAAAGCTGCCCAGCAGGGGCGATGCTCCTAAAGCCACGCCTGCTATGGCCTGCGAGCCTTTTGATAGGAGAGATCTGCGGGAAAGAGTGATATTGCTAGAGAGGTTCATGCTGGTCCTTGAGTGGGTTGATAAGTACTAACCCTTAATCCTTAGCAACCAGCGTGCCAGCTTTTGCTCGTTCACCAATTTGTGGCACGAATTTCGCTTGATCTTTGTCATCTCTCATTTCGTTTAGGACTTTTCACATGGCGAGCAGCTCTTCAGGCATCAAAGGTTTTCTTAAAAGCGGTCACGCGCCCACACTGTTTGCGGCATTCTTTTATTTCACCTATTCGTTTTTTATTTGGGTGCTCAATGGGGCGATGGCGCCCTTCATCTCCGAGGAGTTCAATCTCACGCCGCAGCAAAAAGGTTTGATGCTGTCGATTCCCATCTTTGCGGGCGCTTTGATGCGCTTCCCGCTTGGACTGATGGCGCAATATGTGGGGCGCAAGAACGCGACCTTGATTGAAATGGCGCTCATCGCCGTGGCGATGGCGTTTGGTTACTTCTTCGTTAAAAGCTATAGCGACCTCTTGGCAATGGGTGTGCTGCTGGGTGTGGCGGGCGCTAGTTTTGGTGTGGCGCTCTCGCTGGGTGCAGGCTCGTTCCCCGCCAAACACAAAGGTCTTGCAATGGGTATTGTGGGTGCGGGCAACGTGGGTACGGCGATTTGCGTACTGATTGCGCCGCCGTTAGCGCAGGCCTATGGCTGGACAACGGTGTATGGTTTTGCGGCCATTTCCGTCATCGTTCCATTTTTGGTCGTGGTCTTTATGGCCAAAGAACCCGATGACTTAGATAAACACGCCACGTTTCGCCAGCACATCGCCTGTTTGTTCGAAAAAGATGGCTGGGCTTTTAGCTTGATCTACGTGGTGACTTTTGGCGGCTTCATTGGTCTTGCGTCGTTTTTGCCGACCTATTACTACGACCAATTTGGCGTGAGCAAGGTGCAAGCTGGGCAGCTGACCATGCTGGCGGCCTTTATGGGCGCGGCACTCCGCGTGTTTGGCGGCTGGATTTCTGATCGCTTTGGCGGTATTAATACTTTGACTGTTGTTTTGATTACGGTTGCTATCACGCTGGTGCTGTGCAGCACGGCGACAGGCTCATTACCCGCAACCACACTGCTCGTGATGCTGTGTTTTGCGGCGCTAGGCGCTGGAAATGGGGCGCTGTTCCAACTCGTGCCACTGCGCTGGTCAACCACTACGGCTGTAGCGGGCTCGATGATTGGCGAAATTGGTGCATTGGGCGGTAGTTTGGTGCCCACCTCGATGGGGTTTTCAAAGCAATACTTTGGTACTTATGCAGGCGGATTTTTGTTGTTTGCTGCCCTAGCTGTGATCATGCTACTCATGCTGCGCGTGATGCAACTGCGCTGGACACGGACATGGGCGGAAAAAGGCGGCAGAGCGCGCGGATAAAGTCGTGGATCCCCGCCTTCTCGGGGATGACAGCTTTTATTTATTTCGGCAAAAACAGCAACCAATAAATCAGCATCAAGTTGAACAGCAGCGAGATGCCAAGCCCTAGCTTCCATCCAGCGGTTGGGTCTCGGGTCAACAGGGACGTGGCTTGCGGGGCGGTTAAGGGTCTTGATGCGCCTCGCTCTAAGGCGAGTAAAAACTCTTCTGCTGTTTCAAATCGCTGGCGCTTATCGCGCGCGACCGCTTTCAAAACAACATGCTCTAGCCACATTGGAATGCTGGGGTTGTGGCGGCTGGGTTTTGTTGCGTCGCGGTGATATCGCGCGGCCTGATAGGGCAGCACTTCGCCATACGGCAGCTTGCTAGTCAGCATTTGGTAGAGCGTTACACCGAGCGCGAACAAATCGCTTTGCGCGTCGGGTAACTCGGGGGTGTCCGACCATTGTTCGGGGTTGATGTAGCTTGGCGTGCCTGCGTGCAGCTTGCGCATGGAGGCGGGCTCTTTGCCGCTGAGCGCCACACCAAGGTCTAACACGCGTAGCACACCATCGTCGCCCAAGTGCAAATTAGCAGGCTTAATGTCGCGGTGAATCACCCCTTGGCGATGCAAAAGCCCGAGCGCTTTGAGTGTTTGCATGGCGGCTTGGATGGCCTGGTCAATCTCTAGCTGATGCTGTTTATCTAGCATCTGTTGCAGGGTTTCACCGCCATGCCAGTCGTAGAGCAAATAAAAGCTGGTGCGCTCGGTTTGCCCTTCAATTTTTGCGTGAATACGCACCAAATGTGCGGCTTGCCGCGTGTTCTTTGCCAGCCAGCCTTCATGAGCCAACATGGCGCGTTCGTCCTTGTCGTGGGCGCGAGCGGGATGCAGTGTTTTAAGTGCGTAGAGCTTGCCCTTGTTTTCACCATTTTGGCTTCGTACTTGATACAGCACATTGATGCCGTTATCGGCCACGGGCGCGGTGACGGTGAGACCGTCGATGGTGTTCCCCACTTTGAGTAGCGGCGGAATCGGCAAATGGCTATTCGCGTGGCTATCGTCTTCTAATGTGGCATCTAGTAAGCCGAGTACGCGCACAATTAAAGCCGTGACGTTGTCTTGGCTGCCCGCTTGCAAAGCCTTATCGACAATGGCCTCTGAGGCTGCTTGACTATCCCATGGCTCGGTTAACAACTCCATCAATTGGCGCTTGCGCAGCGTGCCGTGCACACCGTCGGTGAGTAGTAAAAATGCATCGCCCACTTGCAAATCGCCTTGCAGATAGTCCACCACAATGCGATCTTCTGCCCCCACGGCGCGTAGCAATTGATGCTGCATGTCGGGGTGATTCACGATGTGGTCGTGGGTCAGTTGCCGAAGTTCACCGCCGCGCAGCAGATAGGCACGCGAGTCGCCCACATGCGCCAACGTGTAAGTGTGGCCGCGTAGCACCAAGGCGGTGAGCGTCGTGAGCCCCAGTAGCGGCTGGCGGCGCTGGTTGACGCCAGCAAGCCACGTGTTTTGCGCCCCAATGATGCGGTCTAGCGCTACGGTCGCATCCCATTTTTTAGACGTACCGAAGTAATCGCGCAACACACTCACCACGGTCGTTTGTGCCGCCTCCTTGCCCATCCCGCCGCTGCTCACACCGTCGGCAACCGCTGCAATCGCGCCCATATCCTCTTGCCCAGCGTCAGGTAGCATTGCGCCGCAAAAATCCTCATTGACTGCTTTTGTGCCAGCCAGCGTTGCGTAACCTGTATCAATTTGAAATGCCATGCAAAATCCTTGTGTCAGTCTTTTAGCACAAGCAAGTTTGATGCCTTGTGCAACACACGGCATTGCTAGAATTCAATAGATGAATACATCCGATTTACCCTACACGATGGTTGTGCCCAGTATTTATGGGCAGGTTTTAGTGAATCGCTATGACACCAACCAAACCAACGCGCTGATTAAAACGGGTGGATCACTCGATGCGGGCGAGATTGGGCTGCTACAAAGCATCGCGAATCTTTTGCCGCCAGGCGCTGTGTTTGTCGATGTCGGCGCTAATTTTGGACTTTATTCGCTGGCGATGGCGCAGTCACTCAAGGCCAGCGGCGGGAAGGTCATCACGATTGAGGCGCAGCGCATCATCTTCAACATGGTCTGCGGCAGTGTGGCGCTCAATAGCATCGAGAACATGTTTGTGTACCACTTGGCGATTGCAGATCAGGCTGGATTTATTGCCATTCCTAAGCTGGACTACACCAAAGTGAGTAGCTATGGCAGCGTGGAATTTGCGGATCAGCAGGCTGAATTTATGGGACAAGAGCGCGGCGTGAGCACCGAGAGCGTACGCGCCATGAGCTTGGACGACATGGCGTGGCCGCGCGTGGACATCATCAAAATTGACATTGAAGGCATGGAAGAGTTGGCCTTGGCGGGTGGTACGCAGTTGTTTGGCACCCAGCGTCCGATTGCTTTTATCGAGTGGATTAAGTCTGACAAACAAGCCATCGTCGATTATTTTGCGGCGCGCGACTACAGCGTCTATGACTCGGGCATGAACCTTTTGTGCATGCCGAAAAACAAAGGGCAAGACATTGTTATTTCTGGGATGACCGCTCTAGTGGCTTAAATGATTTCGTACACCCGCAACTTTGAAGATGTGATGCTCGTGCGGGCGCTAGGCCACGTCCAGCAAGGCTTCTACGTCGATGTGGGCGCCTCGCACCCTGTCGATGACAGCAATACGTATGCCTTGTATGGCAAGGGCTGGCGCGGTATTGCCATAGAGCCACAATCGATTTTTAACGAACTGTGGCAAACGCTTCGCCCAGAAGATGGGCTCATCAATGCAGCGGTAGCGGCTACTGCGGGCGAGGCCACGCTATTTAAGCCCGTGGCCTATGGGCAGGCTGCAACTATTAACGCATGGTTTGCCCAAGTCTATGCACAGCATGGCATGACGATGGAACAGTATCCCGTGCAAGCCCGCACCTTGACCGAAGTTTTGGCGCAGCTGCGGCCCGAGGGCGAGATCCATTTGCTCAGCATTGATGTGGAGGGCGCTGAACGTGATGCGCTACTCGGACTCGATTTAGAGCGCTTTCGCCCTTGGCTTATTGTGCTGGAGAGCGTGCTACCAGGCTCGCCCGCTCCCAATTTCACCGATTGGGAGCCCATTTTGCTAACGGCAGATTATGAGTTTGTCTATTTTGATGCGGTTAATCGTTTTTATGTCGCTAAGGAGCACGCGGAGCTGAAAGTCCATTTCGATCATCCGCCTTGCGTGTGGGATGATTTTGTGGGGCACGAATTGCAGTCTTTACGCGAACAAAAAGAAAAACTAGCGACGGCTGCAAAATGGATGCTGGCCTCGGCCATGCGGTTTAAAGAGATGGGTGATACGGTTGCATTTGAGTCATTGCTTATGCGTATTTTTGAACTCATGCCAAGTTACGAAGAGGTTTATTGGCCGCTTGGAGCGTGGCTGACAGGGCAAGGCCGCCGTGCGGAGGCGCTGGCTTTTTATCAACAAACCGTTCAGCATGCGCCGCATAACTTTTATTGTCACCACAATATCGCCATGCTGCTGCGCTGGGAAAAGCGCTTTGCCGAGTCCGAAGCTGCCTTCAAGCGCATGATGGCGATCAACCCTAGTTTCAGCGAAGGACGCATGAACTATGGCGCGCTCCTCTTGGCGTTGGGACGGTACGAGGAAGGCTGGGCGCTGTTTGAGGCACGTTATTTGGTTAGCGAGGGCGAGACGCCGCGCATGTCGCACAACGCGCCGTATCCAAGGTGGACGGGCGAGACGCTACAAGGCAAATCCATCATGCTGATGCGCGAGCAGGGGTATGGCGACGAGTTGATGTTTGCGCGTTTTGCCCAAAGCTTGAAAGAGCGCGGTGCTGCCAAAGTGACCGTGCTCTGCCAAACGCCTATCAAAACGCTGCTGCAAACCGTGCCGGGTGTGGACGAAGTGATTTCTGTCGAAGACCTAAATGACATATGGCCACCCATGGATTTTTGGATATATGGGCAAAGCCTGCCACATGTGCTGGGCGTGACGCTGGCTAACTTGCCTGCGCCCATCCCGTATATTGGCCTGCAAGCCACGTCCCGTATGGCTTGGCGGGCACGCATCCAAAAAGAATTGCCGGCGGATACATTGAAAGTGGGGGTTACTTGGCGCGGTAGCCCAACGCACGGCAACGATCACAACCGCTCACTTGCCAGCCTTGCGGTGCTCCGCCCGTTGTGGGATGTGCCAAACGTCTCTTTTGTCAGTTTGCAAACGGGCGAAGCGGCGCTAGAAGCCGCGTCGCCGCCAAGCGATCAACCGCTGGTGGAGTGGGGCTCTCACATGGCAGATTTTGAAAGTGGCGCAGCGCTGGTCAGCGAGCTGGATCTCGTCATCAGTGTGGATACAGCCATCGTGCACGTGGCAGGGGCGCTGGGCGTGCCTTGCTGGGTCATGATTCCGCGCATCGAGACCGACTGGCGTTGGCTTAATGATCGCGACGACTCGCCGTGGTATCCCGTGGGGATGCGCATCTTCAGGCAAACAACGGACGCAGGCTGGGATGATGTGCTCGTGCAGCTAAAAGATGCTCTGCAGGCCTTATACAAAATAATATGTTAATTCTCGGTATCGAATCTTCATGTGACGAAACAGGCGTGGCGCTGGTCGAAGTCGATCTGGCGGACCGCGCCGCGCCGCCCGTGCTGTTGGCGGATGAGTTGCACAGTCAAATCAAAATGCATCAACCTTATGGCGGCGTGGTGCCCGAGCTGGCCAGCCGTGACCATATCAGGCGCGTGTTGCCGCTGCTGCAGGCCACGCTGGATAAGGCCTGCAAGCAACTTTCTGAGGTGGATGTGGTGGCGTTTACGCAAGGCCCAGGTCTTGCTGGGGCACTGCTGGTGGGAGCTGGCGCGGCGGTGGCTCTAGGCGCGGCACTGAATAAGC
>JANPAS010000030.1:0-3810 GCA_031430035.1 Comamonadaceae bacterium
GCAAGCGCCAAAGCTCGCGCCCTTCATCGATGCCATGCGGAAAAATCTAAGGGAAGCGCTGGGGCTGGATATTGCTCAAGTTAACGTCAAAGCCAAGACCGCCGAAAAGATGGGACCCGTGGGTGAGGGGCTGGCAATGGAAGCGCGGGCTGTGGTGATGCTTTTGCGATAAATCGGAAGCACTTTATTAAAAACTCGCGAGTATCTAATAAAGTTGAATCTAAAACTCGCTAGAATATCGAACGATCGTGCTTTTTTGTAAATCTGTCTGCGCTTTTGCGTTTGTTTGTAACTCTTTAACTTTAGAACTAAGGAACTTTTATGACTGCTCAATATCAAGTGATTGGCGACGTTGCTGTCGTGACTCTTGCTAACCCCCCTATGAACGGTCTGTCGCACGCCACGCGGCTTGGCATTGCAGACGGTGTGCACAAGGCAAACGCCGATGCGGCTGTGAAATCCATTGTGGTCACGGGCGCTGGCAAAGCGTTTTGTAGCGGCGCGGACATTACCGAGTTCGGTTCGGACAAGTCGATTCAAGAGCCGAATTTGCTCTCTTTAATTTTGCTGCTGGAGAACTCAGCCAAGCCCACCATCGCCGCTGTTCACAGCATTTGCATGGGTGGTGGTTTGGAGTTGGCGCTTGGTTGCCATTACCGCATTGCCGCGCCTGGCGCACTGGTCGCCCTGCCTGAAGTCAAGTTAGGCTTGATTCCTGGCGCAGGCGGCACGCAGCGTCTGCCGCGCGTTTTGGGTGTGGAAACTGCGCTCAACATGATTGTGAGCGGCGAGCCCGTAAAGAGTGAGTTATTGGCTTCAATGCCAGGACAAAAATTATTCGACAAGATGGCTGCATCGCCAGAGTCGCTTGCTGCTGAAGCGCTAGCTTATGCCAAAGAGATTGCGGCAAAGCACGCTGATGGCTCTGCTTTGCCAAAAGTGCGTGATTTTAAAGTATCGCACCCGAGCGCACAAGCTTACTTTCAGTTTGCCCGCAACATGGTGGCAGGCATGGCGAAGAACTACCCAGCGCCTGTCAAGTGCGTGGACGCGGTTGAAAACGCGACCAAGATGAAGTTTGACGACGGCATGGTGGCCGAGCGCGATATCTTTATCAATTTGATGTGGACGCCTGAGTGCCGTGCACTGCGTCATTTGTTTGTGGCCGAACGCGCTGCTAGCAAGATTCCTGACGTGCCAAGCGACACACCGCTGCGCACCATCAAGCAAGTGGCCGTGATTGGCGCGGGCACGATGGGCGGCGGTATCACCATGAACTTTTTGAATGCGGGTATCCCCGTCAAGATGCTGGAGATGAAGCAAGAGGCACTGGACAAGGGCATTGGCATCATCCGCAAAAACTATGACGCGCAAGTGACCAAGGGCAAACTCAAGCAGGCCAAGCTGGACGAGCGCATGGCGCTGCTCACAACGACGTTGTCTTATGACGATTTGAAAGATGCTGACTTAGTTATTGAAGCTGTGTTTGAAGAAATTGGCGTGAAAGAAAAAGTGTTCCAGCAGTTAGATGCCGTGATGAAACCAGGTGCTATCTTGGCATCCAACACATCGACGCTGGATGTCAACAAGATTGCTAACTTCACAAAGCGTCCGCAAGACGTGGTGGGTTTGCACTTTTTTAGCCCTGCCAACGTGATGAAGCTTTTGGAAGTCGTGCGCGGCGAAAAGACCAGCAAAGACGTGATGGCGACCGTGATGACGATTGCCAAAAAAATCAAAAAAACTGCAGTCGTGTCTGGCGTATGCGATGGTTTTATTGGCAATCGCATGATTGAACAGTACGGACGTCAAGGCGGCTTCTTGTTAGATGAGGGCTGCACGCCAGCCCAAGTGGACAAAGCCATGGAGAAGTTCGGTATGGCGATGGGGCCGTTCCGTATGGGTGATTTGGCGGGTAACGACATTGGTTGGGCGATCCGCAAGCGCCGCGCTACCGAGCGTGCCGAGATGAAGTACAGCAAAACGGCCGATCTTCTGTGCGAGCAAGGCCGATTTGGTCAAAAAGTTGGTAAAGGTTGGTACGACTATGTGGCGGGTAAGCGCGATGCGATTCCAAATGCCGAAGTGGTTGCCATGATTGAGGCGCATCGCAAGTCGCTCGGTATCACACCGCGCAAAATTTCTGACGAAGAAATTGTGCAACGTTTGGTGTTTGCTCTCGTCAACGAAGCCGCGCACATCTTGGAAGAGGGCATTGCTAACAAGGCAAGCGATATTGACATCGTCTATATCTTTGGTTACGGATTCCCCGCTTATCGCGGTGGCCCACTGCATTACGCCGATCAAAAAGGACTGTTTAACGTGGTGGAAACTATGGCACGCTTTGCCAAGAATCCACTCGACGATGCAGCCTTCTGGAAGCCAGCGCCGCTGCTTGCTAAGTTGGCTGCTGCTGGTAAGACATTTAATTAATCCGCTTTGAAAAATATCTAAGGAAAAAATATCATGACATCCGCAGTAATTGTTTCTACCGCACGCACTCCCTTGGCTAAAAGCTGGAAGGGCGCTTTCAACATGACGCACGGCGCGACCCTTGGTGGTCATGCTGTCGAGCACGCCGTGAAGCGCGCAGGCATTGATGCCAATGACATCGAAGACGTGCTGATGGGTTGCGCCACGCCTGAAGGCGCAACGGGCGCGAACATCGCGCGTCAAATCGCACTCCGCGCGGGTTTGCCCATCACCGTGTCGGGCGCAACCGTGAACCGTTTCTGCTCTTCTGGCTTGCAAACCATCGCCATGGTGTCGCAGCGCATCATTGCGGGCGAAGGCGACGTGTTTGTGGCGGGCGGTGTGGAGAGCATCTCTTGCGTGCAGCAAGAGTCGAATAAGCACATGCTGGCCGATTCTTGGCTTGCCAAAAATAAGCCCACCATTTACTGGAACATGCTGCAAACGGCTGAGCAAGTGGCCAAGCGTTACAACATCGGGCGTTTAGCCATGGACGAGTACGGCGCACGTAGCCAGCAGCGCGCCGTTGCCGCATTGGCAGCAGGACTCTTTAATGACGAAATCGCACCGATCACCGTGACGATGGGCGTAGCTGATAAGGTGATGGGTCTGCGTACCAAAGAAGTGACCGTGAGCGCTGACGAAGGCATTCGCGATGGCACGACCGTGGAAGGCATCACGGGTCTGCGCTCTGCGCTGCCAGGTGGATTGATTTCCGCAGGCAACGCCAGCCAGTTCTCCGACGGCGCAGGCGCGTGCGTGGTGACGAGCGAGAAGTACGCTGAACAAAAAGGTTTGAAGCCGCTCGGTCGCTTCTTAGGCTTTGCCGTTGCAGGCTTAGAGCCAGACGAAATGGGTATCGGCCCTGTGTATGCGATTCCTAAAGTTCTCAAAAAACTCGGCCTTAAAGTGAGTGACATCGACTTGTGGGAATTGAATGAAGCGTTCGCCGTGCAAGTGATTTATTGCCGCGACAAGCTGGGCATTCCAGATGACCGTTTGAATGTCAACGGCGGCGCGATTGCTGTGGGTCACCCATACGGCGTGAGCGGCCAACGCCTCACAGGCCACGCGCTAATTGAAGGCAAACGTCGCGGTGCGAAGCGCGTCTGCGTGACGATGTGCGTGGGCGGCGGCATGGGTGCTGCGGGTATTTTCGAAGTACTGTAAGTTCGATAAGGAATCATGATGTCGCTGCGTACCACTCTTGATTTCCTCCTCTACGACTGGCTAAACGCCGACTCACTGAGTCGGCGTTCGCGTTTCAGCGATCACTCGCGTGAGACGTTTGATGCGGTGCTGGATACTTGTGAGCGTATCGCTCGCGAGAAGTACGCC
>JANPAS010000031.1:0-6721 GCA_031430035.1 Comamonadaceae bacterium
CAACGAGAAACGAGAAAAGATATTTCATGCAAGGTGACGTAGGACAAGATTTTTAAGAAGTGGCAATTGTCCGTGAAAGAAGTGCGAGCCCGCTGGCACCACGGTGACGGGCAAACTTTGCGGACGTGCCCAGTCCATCACGGCGGAGAGCTCAACGACATCGTCGGCTTCGGCGTGGAGAACGAATGTGCGGTTATGCAACTCTTGTGCGATGGGCGCAAGCGCAAATTTGCCCGCAGCAGAGCCAATTAGTGCGATGTGTCCCATGTCAGCATCCAAATTGCGACCACTCGCCGCCATCTGCTCCAAAGCGTGCGTGACGCAAAACGTGCCAAACGAAAATCCTGCCAAACAAATGTTGCCCGATGGCGCGTACTCGGTGATGACCGCGAGTAAATCATCCGTCTCGCCAATGCCATTGGCAAACTCGCCCGCGCTTGTCCCCACGCCTCGGTAGTTAAACCGAATTGAGCGCCAGCCCATAGCCACAAAGGCTTTGGCCAGGGTCTGCACTACTTTGTTATCCATCGTGCCGCCCTGCACGGGGTTTGGATGAGCGATGATGGCTGTGCCTTTGAAGGCGACACCTGCGTCGGCTTCATCAATTTGAATTTGCAACTGGCCAACGGGGCCAGCGATGTGGGTGTGCTGTGTACGAGGATTCATGGGTGTTTATAGTGTGAAATCGTAGTTAATCGTAATGGGGGCGTGGTCAGAGAATTTCTCGTCTTTGTAAATACTCACCTCTCGTGCAGCCCTTGCTAGCTCTGGCGTGGCGAGGTGGTAATCCAAGCGCCAACCCACGTTATTAGCGTACGCCTGCCCACGGTTGCTCCACCATGTGTAGGCATCGTCGGTCGCCGTTGGTTCTAACTGGCGGTATGTGTCCACAATACCCCCTTCTGTAGTGAGCTTCGTCATCCACGCCCGTTCCTCTGGAGTAAAGCCACTATTCTTTTGATTACTTTTCCAGTTTTTCAAATCAATGTTTTGATGCGCAATATTGATGTCACCGCACAAAATAAAGTCGCGCTTTTTCTTCAGACTCATCAAGTGGGGATACATCAAATCTAAGAATCTAAACTTGGCGGCTTGGCGCTCTTCGCCCGACGAACCGCTGGGGAAATAGCTGCTGATGATGGATCGTTTGGCGCTTGGCGTGTCAAAACGCAGCTCGACATAGCGACCCTCTGCGTCAAATTCACCGCCATCAAAACCGACCACTACATCACTCGGTTCATGGCGCGAGTACACGCCTACGCCCGAGTAACCTTTTTTTTCAGCAAATTGGAAATAGCCCTTCATTCCTGCGATGGATTCAAAGCGTCCTGCCACGTCCGTAGCCTGTGCTTTCACCTCTTGCACACACATACAATCTGGCAGAGTCTTTTCAACCCAAGCCTCTACGCCCTTGTTGGCGGCCGAGCGAATGCCGTTGAAGTTCAAGCTGGTCAATGAAAACATAGATTTCTACCGTTATGACAAATACAAATAGTGCCCAAGATTTTGTGAAGTTTGCGCTCGAAGCAGGCGTGCTTAAATTTGGCGAATACAAACTCAAATCAGGGCGAATGAGTCCTTACTTTTTTAACGCAGGCTTGTTTGACGACGGTAATAAACTGGGGACACTGGCTCAATTTTATGCGGCAAGCATTTTGAAGAGCGGCATCCAGTTCGACATGATATTTGGCCCCGCCTACAAAGGTATTCCATTGGCTGCAACGGTCGCGATGGAGTTGGCACGGCAAGGTAAAAACGTACCGTTCGCTTACAACCGCAAAGAAGCCAAAGACCACGGCGAAGGCGGCTCGCTGGTGGGCGCGCCGCTCAAAGGGCGCGTGCTCATCATTGACGATGTGATGTCGGCAGGCACAGCAGCCAAAGAATCCATCGCACTCATCAAAGCCGCGGGTGCAACACCCCACGCGATTGCCATCGCGCTAGACCGCCAAGAGCGCGGTGTTGAAAACGGTGTGGATGTTCCCTACAGCGCTGTGCAATTTGTGCAGCGGGAGTTGGGCCTCTCGGTGTGTCACATTGCCACACTTAGTGATTTGCTCGGCTACTTGGGCAGCATGGGCTCTGGCATGGGCGAGCACGCTGCGAGAGCACAGGCTTACCGCGATCGCTACGGTGTGGATAGCGCGGATGATAAAAGTGCTTGAGCACATCGACATCTTCTTGCGAGACCTGCTCGCTAGCCCACAGCTGGCGCTGGTTGCAGAGTCGTGTGCCTTGGAGGTCAATCTACATAAGGCTTTACAGGCATCGCCTCTACAACAGGTAAGTGACGCTGAGATAACGGCCATCGCCGACCCCGATGCACGTGAGAACTACGCGTTTTATTTGCGGCTGCAAACCGAGCTGCTAGCTGCGGGAAGTCTTGAGGCGTATTACTTGCAACTCATCCGAAGCGCCGCAGTCACTGTGCCGCAAGATGTGATGGATGCACTGGTTGAAAACATCACGCTTCGCATGATGGATGCCACAACGAATCCAACCGTCGATAAAAACATAGCCGTTCAATACGCAGCGGCAGAGTGGCTATACAAACGCCAAGCCGTGCATTTAGAAGACGGACGCGTGATGCACGATGTGCCCCGCGATTCGGTGACCGAGCCACTCGATTTGTCGCATGGCATGGCGAATGAGTTGAGTCATGGCCTCATCTTCCGTTTGAGTAATGCCAATTCAGGACTCAAGGCGCTGTCGCAGGTGCTGGAGAAATGGGTGCAACACATGCTGAACATCGACGTCAACATTCGGCATGTCGCCAATGTGGATGATGCCGCATGGCGTTGGCATATCGGCCTAGAGGCCACGTCCACTGGTGTTTTGAACGACTTATACCTGGGTAAAGATGTTCCTGAAGAAGGACTCAAATCACTCATCAGTTTGTTTAAATTGGAATTTAAAAACGCAAGTCATGTGCAGGTTGACATGGCAGGCAAACCCGTTTATTTGGGGTTGGCGATGGATGCTAATGGGAACGTCAAAATCAAGCCGCAGAATTTGCTGTTGAATTTGCCTTTGAAATTGAATTAAACTGCTTTTATGCCAGTTATATTTCGCTACAAAGGGATAAGGTTTTTCTTCTTCTCTAACGAGGGAGAACCACGCGAGCCTGTGCATGTGCATGTTCAAGGCGCAGAAGGCGATGCGAAATTTTGGATACACCCAAGCGTCAAGCTAATGGAAAGCGATGGGTTTGATGCGCGAACGCTGCGTGAATTGACTCGGGTGATTGAAGACAAAAAAGAATTAATCGAAAGGACTTGGAATGAACACTTCGATGACGACAACAGCTAAATCTGTTCGCTTTGACGATGACAGCATGTGGGTTGACCTGCGTGATGGTCGCTCCCTATCCGTGCCTCTGACGTGGTTTCCAAGACTGTTAAATGCGCAACCTGACCAACGTAATCAATTTGAGATTAGCCGCAAAGGCTTGCACTGGGAAGCGCTGGATGAGGATATTTCGATTGCAGGTTTACTTGCTGGGCGTGGGGATCAAACGCGTGGGGCGTTGCACGCGGCGTGAACGCTTGATTTGAATTCTCTCCTCAGTGTGGAGAGAATTCAAAGGCAGCTAGTTATTCAAAAAAGCCACACGCTGTGTGACCAATCCAATCTCGGGTATTTATGCAGGTCGTATTTCAGGAAATAAAAAAGTCGCCAAGGTTGCGCATTGTGAAGAGGCGTGGCGGCTGTGTTGGAACGAATTCTCTACATCCAATCACATATTCCGCCGATACTGCCCACCCACCTCAAACAGCGCATTCGTAATCTGTCCGAGTGAGCAAACACGTACCGCATCCATCAGCACAGCAAAGACGTTGCCGTTATCAATCACAGCTTGCTGTAAGCGTTTGAGCATCGCTGGTGATTCGATTTTGTGGGCTTCGTGGAACGCTGCCAAGCGCTTGAGTTGGCTTTGCTTTTCCTCATCCGTACTCCGCGCTAGTTCAATCTTTTGCGGCGGTTCGTTGTCACTCGGTTTACGGAAGGTGTTCACGCCAATGATGGGGTATTCGCCTGTGTGCTTGAGCATCTCGTAGTGCATCGACTCGTCTTGGATGCGTCCGCGCTGATAGCCTGTTTCCATCGCGCCTAGCACGCCACCGCGCTCGGAGATACGCTCAAACTCTGTGAGCACGGATTCTTCTACCAGCTCGGTTAGCTCTTCGATGATGAAGCTGCCTTGACTTGGGTTTTCGTTTTTCGCTAGGCCCCACTCGCGGTTGATGATGAGCTGAATCGCCATCGCGCGGCGCACAGAGTCTTCGGTCGGCGTGGTGATGGCTTCGTCGAACGCGTTGGTGTGCAGGCTGTTGCAGTTGTCGTAAATCGCAATCAGCGCTTGCAGCGTGGTGCGAATGTCGTTGAACTGAATCTCTTGCGCGTGCAAGCTGCGGCCACTGGTTTGCACGTGGTATTTGAGTTTTTGGCTGCGCTCGTTCGCGCCGTATTTGTCGCGCATCGTGGTTGCCCAAATGCGCCTTGCCACGCGGCCTAGCACGGTGTACTCGGGGTCCATGCCGTTGCTAAAGAAGAAACTGAGGTTAGGCGCAAAGTCGTCGATGTGCATGCCGCGTGCCAAATACGCTTCCACAAACGTAAAGCCGTTCGATAGCGTGAGCGCCAGCTGCGAGAGCGGATTCGCGCCCGCCTCGGCAATGTGATAACCGCTGATGCTGACGCTGTAAAAATTGCGCACGTTGTGATCGACAAAATACTGCGCTACGTCGCCCATGACTTTGAGCGAAAACTCGGTTGAAAAGATACAAGTGTTTTGCCCTTGGTCTTCCTTCAAGATGTCGGCCTGCACCGTGCCGCGCACGTTTTCCATCACCCATTCGCGGATTTTTTGTGCTTCGGTATCGGTTGGTTCGCGTTTGTTCTCGGCTTTGAATTTGTCCAAGTTTTGGTCAATGGCGGTGTTCATAAACATTGCCAAAATCGACGGTGCAGGGCCGTTGATGGTCATCGAGACGCTGGTGGCGGGATGCGTCAAATCGAAGCCGTCGTACAGCACTTTCATGTCATCCAAGGTGGCGATGGACACGCCGCTATTGCCGACTTTGCCATAAATATCGGGGCGCAAATCGGGGTCGTTGCCATACAGCGTCACGCTGTCAAACGCGGTAGATAGGCGCTTGGCGGGCATTCCCTCGCTCACTACTTTAAAGCGGCGGTTGGTGCGGAATGGGTCGCCTTCGCCAGCAAACATGCGAGTAGGGTCTTCGCCTTCGCGTTTAAACGCGAACGTGCCGGCGGTGTAGGGAAAGCTGCCCGGCACGTTATCCAGCATCAGCCACTGGAGGATGTCGCCGTGGTCTTGAAAGGTGGGTAGCGCGACTTTGCGAATCTTCGTCCCGCTGAGTGATTGGGTGGTGAGTGCCGTGCGAATCTCTTTGTCGCGAATTTTGACGATGTACTCGTCACCCGCATACGCCTCAATCATGGCAGGCCACTGCGCCAGAAGCCTTTTCGCACGGGGGTCTTGGGCTTGCTCCCTCGCATTAGCCAAGTCCAGCGTGGCCTCCGAGGCGCGTGCCTTGTCAGGCTTGCCAACTTTGAGCATGTCGGACGCGGCTTTGAGTTGCTGAATTTCACGTGCCAATTTCGCTTCGGCGCGGGCACGTGCTTTGTAGCCACGCACGGTATCGGCAATCTCGGACAGATAGCGCGTGCGGCTGGCAGGCACGATGGGTGTTTGGTTAGTGGAGTGGCGCGTCGCAACTAGCGGCAGCGTGGCGAGTTCCAGCTTCAAGCCAAGTTCAATCAAGCGCGGCTTCATGGCTTGATACAGAGCCGTTACGCCATCGTCGTTAAAGCGCGCGGCTTGCGTGCCAAACACGGGCATCTGGTCTGCGGGCGTTGTCCACGCTTCTTTGTTGCGCTGGAATTGTTTAGACACGTCGCGTAGCGCGTCAAGCGAACCCTTGCGGTCAAATTTATTGATGGCAACAAACTCGGCAAAGTCCAGCATGTCGATTTTTTCCAGCTGCGATGCCGCGCCAAACTCAGGCGTCATGACGTACAGCGGCACATCCACATACGGCACGATGGCCGCGTCGCCTTGGCCAATGCCCGAAGTCTCTACGATGATGAGGTCGAAGTCAGCGCATTTGGCCGCTGCCAAAACGTCAGGCAAAGCTGCAGAAATTTCGCTTCCAAAGTCGCGCGTGGCGAGGCTTCGCATGAAGACGCGAGCGCCACTGTCCAAGGGCGAGAATTCGGAAGATCGCGCCCAAGGCGCGATGGCATTCATCCGAATCCGATCACCCAGCAAAGCACCGCCAGATTTACGGCGCGAGGGGTCAATCGAAATCAAGGCAATCTTGAGCGCATCGTTTTGATCGAGCCTGATGCGGCGAATCAGTTCATCGGTGAGTGACGACTTGCCCGCACCGCCTGTGCCTGTAATGCCGATGACGGGAGTCTTCTTTTTCGCAGCCGTCTCACGGACTTCATCCAACAATTTACCATCGATATTTTTGTTTTCAATCACCGTGATAAGTTGCGACAATGCCCGCCAAGCCACATCCGCTGTGCCTTGCAGAGCCTTTATCGAGCTAGGCGCATAGCTAGACAAATCAAAATCTGCGGTTTGAATCACCTCACCAATCATCCCAGGTAAGCCAAGACGCTGCCCGTCCTCGGGGCTAAAAATACGTACACCCACGGCGGCTAGTTCTGCAATTTCCTCAGGAACAAT
>JANPAS010000032.1:0-2677 GCA_031430035.1 Comamonadaceae bacterium
CGAAGCTGCCCTCCGTCTACGCGGAAAACACAAAGCCATTTATACGCCTCACGTCGATACAGGCGACTTTATTGTCGTTATCAACGCAGCCCACCTTCGTGTCACAGGCACCAAGGACATCAACAAGATGTACTACCGCCACTCGGGTTTCCCAGGCGGCATCTACGCAACCAATTTCCGCGACATGCAAAACAAGCACCCTGGCCGTGCTTTAGAAAAAGCAGTCAAAGGCATGTTGCCAAAAGGCCCATTGGGCTACGCCATGATTAAAAAGCTAAAGGTCTACGGTGGTGCTGAGCATCCACATAGCGCCCAACAGCCAAAACCCCTTGATCTTTCAGGAGCACAAAAATGATTGGTGATTGGAACAACGGCACAGGCCGTCGCAAATCCAGCGTTGCACGTGTTTTCTTGAAAAAGGGCACCGGCAAAATTACAGTTAACAACAAAGACGTGCAAGAGTATTTTGGTCGCGAAACATCGATCATGATCGTCAAGCAACCTTTGGTGCTGACGAACCATGTTGAAACTTTCGACATCATGGTCAACGTCCACGGCGGCGGCGAGTCTGGCCAAGCGGGTGCGACCCGTCACGGCGTGACTCGTGCTTTGCTTGACTATGACGCAGCCCTGAAGCCAATGCTCTCCGCAGCCGGTTTCGTGACGCGTGATGCTCGCGAAGTGGAACGTAAAAAGGTCGGTTTGCGCGGCGCTCGTCGTCGTAAGCAGTTCTCTAAGCGTTAATTTTGCTGCGCCGAATGGCGTTTCAAAACCCAAAAAACCGTCACAAATCTCAAGTTTGTGGCGGTTTTTTGTTTATAGTCACCCACCCCAACATTTAATCTATCCTGAATGCGCTTTCGACTTCTTAAACGCCGCCTCACCATTAGTGCGCCCAGCATGGCGATTCGCTCAAGCCTGCCTTGGCCGATCAAATGGGTATTGGCCGCTTTAGTGCTAGGATTTTGTGCAGCTATTGCGCTATGGGCATTTGAGTTTGGCAAGGACTTGGCAGGTATTGACCAAGGTGAAAAAGAGCAGCTAGCGGCCATCAAGATTGAAGCGTCCAAGCTGCGCGAGGAGCGCGACAAGGCGCAATCCATTGCCAATGTTTCAGGTATTTCAATGGTCACCGAGCGTGCCACGCAAGAAAAATTGATGCAAAAAGTCAAGCAGCTTGAATCAGAGAATCAAACGCTGCGCGATGACCTTGGTTTTTTTGAACGGCTGATACCGTCCACCACGACAGAAGCCCTTGCCATACGCGGCTTGCAAGCCGAGGTACTGCCAAGCAATCAACTCAAATGGCAGGTGCTGGTTGTGCAATCGGCGAAAAACCCTAATGAATTTAAAGGTAAATTAGACGTCACCATTAGTGGCACCCTGAGCGGTAAACCGTGGATGGCTAACCTAGCAAATGGTGCCATGGCCATTGAAGTGAAGCAATATCGCAGAATCGATGGACTCATTGAGCTACCAGCCCAAGTACAAATAAAGTCCGTCGTTGTCAAAGTCATGGACAATAGCGTGAGCAGCACGGTTCGTGCCACGCAGGCACTCAAACTCTAACGACACCAAGTTTTACATTTTATGTTCGGCCAACAAAAACAACCGCCTATCAAAAGCCTGATTGCCAGTGGCACAGTCATTACGGGTGACATCGCGTTTGCAGACGGCTTGCGCGTCGATGGGCACGTTTTAGGCAATCTGACCGCTTCTAAAGAAACACCCAGCCTTTTGGTGATTAGTGAAACAGCGGTCATCATGGGTGAAATTCGCGCTGACCATGTCATCATTAATGGTGCGGTACAAGGCCCGATTGAGGCGGCACAGCTGCTCGAGCTGCAACCCAAAGCCAAAATTGAAGGGGATGTGTCGTACAAAGCCCTTGAAATGCACCAAGGTGCCGTCATCTCTGGACAACTAAGACCACTTGCCATGCAAGGAGATGACAAGCCGATTTTGATATTGCCCGCTAGCGGCGCATAATCTACTTGAGTTCACTATTTGAAAGCACCATCATGACTGCCACAGCCCTCAAAACACAAGAAATCAGTACGGTTGAAACGACCGACCTTATCCCCGAGGCCATGCCCGAAGCGATTGTCTTTACCGACAGCGCTGCCGCCAAAGTGGCTGACCTGATTGCAGAAGAAGGCAATCCAGATTTGAAGCTGCGCGTGTTTGTGCAAGGCGGCGGCTGCTCAGGCTTTCAGTATGGCTTTACGTTTGACGAAGTCACCAACGACGACGACACCACTATGACCAAGCACGGCGTGTCGCTTTTAATCGACGCCATGAGCTATCAGTATCTGATCGGCGCAGAAATTGACTACAAAGAAGATTTGCAAGGTGCACAGTTCGTGATTAAAAATCCGAATGCCACCAGCACTTGCGGCTGCGGATCGAGCTTCTCGACCTAAGCTGCGATTCAGGCGGGATAGACCGCGCCCAGTACACGAGAGCTAAATCGGGAGCCTTTTGAGGCTCCCGTTATTTTTTGTAAATCCAGTGGCACGCGATTCACGCATTGCTTGGCAAGCCAAGCAAATGCCGCCGCTTCCACTTGCATGACGGGAATACCCAAAGCGTCGGTTGTTTCGATTTCGATGTGCGGCATGGCTACTCGCAAACGTTGCATCAAATAATCGTTGAGCGCCCCGCCACCACACACATA
>JANPAS010000033.1:0-30127 GCA_031430035.1 Comamonadaceae bacterium
CAAGCACGGCTGCTTGAACATCCACGCATCGCTCTTGCCGCGCTGGCGCGGTGCAGCGCCCATTCACCGCGCCATTGAAGCGGGTGATCATGAGACGGGCATCACCATCATGCAGATGGATGTGGGGCTGGATACGGGCGCAATGCTCTTCAAACGCGCCATCGGGATTGCGGGCGATGACACCACGCAGACACTGCATAACAAGCTAGCCACGCTAGGTGGTCAAATGATTGAGTTTGCGCTGCGAAGCTATGCCACGCTAAAACCTACGCCGCAGCCGTTGGAAGGCATCACTTATGCCGCCAAAATCAGTAAGGCCGAATCGGCGATTGATTGGTCGCAAGATGCGGCCGTTATTGAGCGAAAAATCCGCGCCCTCAATCCTGCGCCAGGTTGCACGACAGAATTGAATGGCGAGACGGTTAAAGTGTGGCGAGCCCTTGTGGGTCATGGCCCAGCAGGGCTCTCCATTGAAACGGGCGATGGGCGTGGACTCACGCTGGCGGAGATTCAGCGGGCAGGCGGCAAGCGCATGAGCGCCCTCGATTACTTGATAGGGCTTAAAAAGCTCACTTAAAAATTCTTCTTGAGGTCTAGTCCCGCATAGAGCTGCCCCACCTGCGCTTCGTAGCCATTAAACATTTCGGTCTTACGGCGTTTGGCAAACAAGCCACCGCCGTCCCCAATACGGCGCTCAGTCGCTTGACTCCAGCGCGGGTGATCGACCAGTGGATTGACGTTGGAATAAAAACCGTATTCCTGCTTAGCAGCTTTGTTCCACGCGGTAGCGGGCATTTTGTCGGTAAAGCGAATTTTGACAACGCTTTTGGCATTTTTAAAACCATACTTCCACGGCATATTGATGCGCACAGGCGCACCGTTTTGATTGGGTAGCACTTCGCCGTACATGCCAAACGTGAGCAAGGTCAGCGGATGCATGGCTTCGTCTAAACGCAAGCCTTCCACATACGGCCAATCGAGCACAGACGAGTTGATGCCTGGCATTTGCGTTTTATCTGCTAGCGTATAAAACTCAACAAACTTGGCGCTTGGCAGCGGCTCTACTTTTTTAATAAATTCCGACAGCGAGTAGCCCACCCAAGGAATGACCATCGACCAGCCTTCAACGCAGCGGAATTTGTAAATCCGCTCTTCCATCGCGCTCCACTTCAAAATATCTTCAAGTGCGTATTTGGCGGGCTTCTTAACTAAACCGTCAACCTCAATCGTCCAAGGCGTGGTTTTTAAGGTGTGGGCGGTTTTAGCTGGGTCGGATTTATCGGTGCCAAATTCATAGTAGTTGTTGTACGTCGATGCATCTTGATAAGTCGTTAAGGCCTCCATGGTGTTTGCGCCCGCCACCTTGGAGGGCATGCTAGCTAAGGCCTTGTGCTTACCTGGGGCGGCAACCGCAGCAAGCGCTTCGCGGCTAGCGAATGCGGCCAGCGCCGTGCCCGCTGCGCCGCTGGCAAAGAGTTTCAGCAACTGGCGGCGGTGGGTGTAGTCCGCTTGCGAGGTAATCTCGGACGAAAACGGATGGATGAATCCAGAATCAGTAGATTGAATCAGCATAACAAGTTCCTTAATAGTTAAAAATCAGTCGCGGCAGCCACTGATTTCTTACACAACGAGTATGCCTTTTATAAAACCGCTAGCGCATCCAAAATGATGCTTTTGGTCAGCACCTCGGGCAGCAGCTGAGGCGTAGCACTGCCTGGCAAATAAAACGCGTACACAGGCAAACCTGATCGCCCTAATTTGGCTAACTCGGCAGCAATCGCAGGATTAGGCCTTGTCCAATCAGCGCGTAGCAGCAACACGTTTTTGGCTTTCAATGCCGATTCAATGTCTGCGTGTTTCAGTGTCGATGACTTGTTGACTTGGCACGTTAAGCACCAAGCGGCCGTGAAGTCCACAAACACAGGACGACCCGCAGCCCTGGCCGCTTGTTGCGCCTCGGGGGTCCAATCCGACCACGCGCTAGCTGCCGCAGGCATGGCTTGTGAAGTAGCACCTGGGGGCGGCACGCCTTCGTCGCTGCTTTGCCACAAAAGGTACGAGACGCCTAAGCAGAGGATAAAAATAGCAACGGTAATCCTACGCGGCAAGCCTTTGGGCAGGCCTGTTGCCCAAATAAGCGCGGTCAGCATCAAAAGCGCAAAGACCAAAGCAAATGCACTATCCATGCTGGTTTGCTGGGCATAAATCCAGAGCAACCACACCACCGTTGCGAAGACAGGCCATGCTAAAAAGTGGCGCATCACCGTCATCCAATTTCCGGGCTTTGGCAGAACCTTTAAAAACCATGCGCCTATTTTTGGATAAACGGCGATCAACAAGAAAGGCAACGCCATACCGATGCCTAGCGCGGCAAAAATCAAAATGGCTTGGCTCGCGGGCAAGGCTATGGCAAGCCCCAGCGACGCCCCCATAAACGGTGCGGTACACGGCGTCGCAATCAGCACAGCCAGCGCGCCGCTAGCCAACGCTTCGATGCTAGGGTTGCGTGACTGAAAATTAGATAGCTGCGCGGGCAAGATGAAGCGCAGTTCAAACGCGTCAAATAGATTAAGGCCAATCAATAAAAACAAAAGTGCCAAACCCGCCACCATACTGGGCGACTGCAATTGAAATCCCCAACCGAAGCTTTGCCCTGCACCACGCAGCGCCAAAAGCACGGCCCCCAAAAGCATAAAGGTTGCGACCACACCCACCGCAAACAAGCCACTAGAAGAGCGGAAAGACAGCGTATCGTCCGAATGCACCGTGGCCACACCCGTGGCATCCAGCTTCACCATCGCCACACTCGACTTATTGTCGAAGACCTTCTTGGGCGCAAAACTAAGCACCTTAATAGCAAGCACAGGCAACACGCAAGGCATCAAATTCAAAATCAAACCGCCCACCAAAGCGCCAAGGACGGCTAACCAAAAGGCTGTGCTCATCCATGTCGCACTGGAGGCCTCGATTGCCTCATTTGTTTTATTTTTTGTCAATGCCGCTTCAAGTGCAGGACTGACAGCGATAGGCTTAGTAGCCGGCGCTGCTGGCCAAGCCCCCTCCAGCTTGGCCTCTGCGCGTATGGATGGATTATTTTGACCACCCGCTATTTTGATCACCCACGCCATCGCGGAGGGGCTTTGCGCACGCTGAATATTCAGAGGAATGGTGGCCGTCCATTGCCCTCCCGCCCATACTTGCTCTGGCTTGGCGGCAGTTTCGATCATTTCGCCATCTTCAGGAAATGCCTCCAATAACTTGCTTTGCCAATTTGCAGGCAAACCTGTCACCACGAGCTTGAGCGATTTATCGCTGGGCGAAAACGTCACAACGCCTGTGTGCGCTTTAGGTTCGCGCGACTGTGCATCTATAAAAATGCCGCGCTTCAAAGCCGTTGAGCCGCGCACCGGTATCTTGAGCGTGAACTCACCCTCTTCTGGAATGCACTCGGTTTTGCACACCAACCACTGCGCTTTCAGATTGATCACAAACTCGCCATTGGTGTTTATGTTTTGGCTTTGGAAACTCTCGTTCACGGTCACGGGCGCAGCCAGCATGACAATACCCTCGTAGCCATAGTTCGCTAGCTGGGCAACCGCAATTTTTTGCGGCGTTGGCCACTGGGTTGCCCCTGCGGTTGCACCCGCAGGCAACGTCCAATTGAGCTGCGTAGGAAGCCCCGAATCGCCTGGGTTTTTCCAGTAGGTATGCCAACCGGGTTGATGTTGAATCTGTAGCCCCACCCAAAGAGGCTTACCTAGCTGCACACCATCGGGCGCATAGGCCATCAGTTCCGCTCGCACATGCGGCGTTGTGACGATATTGCTGGTAGATTTGCTAGAAAAATTCGCTTGCGCTTGCGCGGCAAATAGGATGCCACACGTTAAAAACAAACTAGCTAGACATTGATAAAAAGTGCGAAGGATCATGATTGATTAGTATAGGTTGTGCGCTTTTGCTTACACGCCCCTCGCCCTGTCCGCATGGAACTGCGCCACATAAGCACCTAGCCGCCCCGCATCCAGCGCCTCTCGTACTTCGCGCATCAAGTTCAAGAAGTAATGCAAATTGTGAATGCTCGCCAGCATCGGACCCAGCATCTCGCCGCAGCGGTCTAGGTGATGCATGTAAGCACGCGAGAAACCGCCTGAGCCCCCCTTTGATTTGCCATCGCCAAAACACGCATAGCAGGTGCAAGTCTCGTCCACAGGGCGCTCATCGGTTTTGTGCCGCGCGTTACGAATCTTCAAATCACCAAAGCGCGTGAAGTAGTGACCGTTACGCGCATTCCGAGTCGGCATCACGCAATCAAACATATCGATGCCCGAGAGCACGCCTTCAATCAAATCTTCGGGTGTGCCCACACCCATTAAGTAGTGCGGCTTGTGCGCAGGGAGCTTGGGCCCAATGTGTTGCAGCACGCGCAGCATGTCGTCTTTGGGCTCACCCACACTGACACCGCCAACGGCAATGCCTGGGAAGTCCAATTCTTCTAGCTTGGCGAGCGACTCCTCGCGCAAGGCCTCATGCATACCGCCTTGCACGATGCCAAACAGCGCATTCGGATTTTCCAGCCGCTCAAATTCGGCCTTGCAACGCACTGCCCAGCGGGCGGAGAGCTCCATCGACACACGAGCCTCGGCCTCGGTCGTGAGCTGCCCCTTGGTCTTGCCAGACACTTGAATATAGGGCGTGCACTCGTCAAACTGCATCACGATGTCGGAGTTCAAAGCCTTTTGAATTTGCATCGACACCTCGGGCGTGAGGAACAGCTTGTCACCGTTTACAGGCGAAGAAAATTTCACGCCCTCCTCAGAGATTTTGCGCATCTCGCCCAGCGACCACACTTGAAAACCCCCGCTATCCGTGAGGATGGGCTTGTTCCATTTTTCAAATTTGTGCAGGCCACCAAATTGATTCAGCACATCGACCCCAGGACGCAGCCACAGGTGAAACGTATTGCCCAAAATAATTTGCGCGCCCATCTCTTCTAAGCTTCGCGGCATCACACCTTTGACCGTGCCGTAGGTGCCCACAGGCATAAAGATAGGCGTTTCGACCACACCGTGATTGAGGGTCAAACGCCCACGGCGGGCGTGGGAACCAAGGTAAGAACCGTCAGTTGTGGCGGGATCAGTTTTTAAAAGTTCAAAGTTAAGCATGGCGTTGATTTTCTATGCTTTCGCCAGCAACATCGCGTCGCCATAACTAAAAAATCGATATTGATTTTTGATGGCATGCGCGTAAAGCTGCATGACCCGCTCGTAACCTGCAAAGGCGCTCACCAGCATCATCAGCGTGCTTTTGGGCAGGTGAAAGTTGGTGAGTAGCAAGTCCACCATTTGAAACTCAAACCCTGGGGTGATGAAGATATTAGTGTCACCCTGCGCGGCATCCACCACGCTCTCTCCTGCGGCTTTGCGATTGGCGTAGGTCTCCAGCGTGCGCACAGTCGTGGTGCCCACTGCCACAAGCCTTTCCCCGCGTGCCTTGCAGGCCGCTATTGCCTGCAAAGTCTCAGCGGGTATGGCATAGCGCTCGTAGTGCATGACGTGATCCGTAATCTTTTCGGTCTTCATCGGTTGAAACGTCCCCGCGCCTACATGTAGCGTCACGCTAGCGGTCTGTACGCCACGTCCAGCAAGGGCTGCAAGCACGCTCTCATCAAAATGCAGAGCCGCCGTAGGCGCCGCCACCGCGCCTGGGTGTTTAGCAAAGACGGTTTGGTAACGCGATTCGTCATCCGCATCGTCGGCGTGCTCGATGTAAGGTGGCAACGGCACGTGACCATGCGCCGCCATCAGCTTGTACGGGTCATCTGAAAAGGAGAAGTGAAACAGCTCGTCGTTCGTTCCGGCACGCCCGAGCAGCGTTGCCGAGAAACCGCCATCGCGACCTCCAGCCATACGCAGCACCGCGCCCACTTGCGGCTTTTTGCTCACCCGCATATGCGCCACGACTTCGTTTTTATGAAGCGCAGGGTCTAGCACGCGCTCAACGAGTAACTCCAGCTTGCCGCCCGTCGCCTTCTCACCAAACAGCCGCGCCTTGACCACTTGCGTGTCGTTAAAAACCAGCAAATCACCCGCGCGTAGCAGGCTGGGTAACTCGTTAAACACGCGATCAACTGGCTCGCTGGCTTGTCCGTCCAGCAGGCGTGAACTGCTACGCACGCTGGCGGGATGCTGGGCGATCAATTCTGGTGGGAGGAGGAAATCAAAATCCGAAGTATTCATAGGGCGCTATTCATAAGACAATGACGATTATCTGTTTATGAACACCACGCCGCCTGTCAAACCGCCGCTAACCCAAGCGAAAACCCACGCTCAAAGAGCGCTGGAGAAGCTCGGGCTTGTGCGTGATATTGATTTTGCGCTGCACTTGCCGCTGCGCTACGAAGACGAAACGCACATCACCGCGCTTCGCGATGCGCGGCATGGCGAGACGGTGCAGATTGAAGCGGTAGTGACCTCGTGCGAGATTCAGTTCAAAGGCAAGCGCCAACTCGTCGTCACCGTAGCCGATGGCGCAGAGGAATGCACGCTGCGCTTCTTCAACTTTTACCCCTCGCATCAGCGAGCATTGGCTATGGGCGAGCGACTGCGTATTCGCGGCGAGATTAAAAAATCGTTGCTTGGCTGGTCGATGCTGCACCCCACGTTCAAAGCTGCAGGCGGCGAACTCGCGCAAGTGCTGACCGCCGTGTACCCGACCACGGCTGGGCTGCCGCAAGGCTATATCCGCAAGGCTGTGTGGGGTGGACTGCTAAGGGCATCGCAGCGCGGAGAGTTGACTGAGACGGTCGTGATTTCGCATCTGCCAAGCCTTGCCGATTCGCTGGAATTGCTGCATCACCCCACGCCCGATGTATCTATTGCCGAGCTAGAAGATAAATCGCATCCTGCTTGGCAACGCCTCAAAGCCGAAGAGCTACTCGCGCAGCAACTCTCGCAACTTCAAGCGCGGCGCGAGCGAGCGAAGATGCAAGCGCACCCCTTGAGTTTGTTTGCCCCTGCGAGAGTAGGGGAAATGTCCGCGCGAGCGGGCAAAGGGGTTGTCGCCGAGCTACTAGCGGTTCTCCCCTTCCAACTCACCCACGCCCAAGAGCGCGTACAGCGCGAAATCTCAGCGGACCTTGCACTTGCCAAACCCATGAACCGCTTGCTGCAAGGCGATGTCGGTTCGGGCAAAACAGTCGTCGCCGCTCTTGCTGCTGCTCAGTGCATTGAAGCGGGTTTTCAATGTGCATTGATGGTGCCCACTGAAATTTTGGCGCAGCAACATTTCGCAAAATTAGTCGGCTGGCTAGAGCCACTACTCGCTGCGCGAGGTCTTTGCGTGGCGTGGCTATCGGGTACGCAAAAAACCAAAGAGCGGCGCGAGATGCTTGCCAAGATTGAGTCCGGCGTTGCCGCGCTCGTCGTGGGTACACACGCCATCATCCAAAGTAAAGTCACATTCGCAAAACTCGCGCTGGTCGTCGTCGATGAGCAGCACCGCTTTGGCGTGGCGCAGCGTTTGGCGCTCATTCAAAAAACAACCCCTTTGTCCTTTGACGAGGACATTTCCCCTACTGCGCAGGGGCAACTCAACATCCACCCTCATCTCTTGATGATGTCGGCAACGCCCATTCCGCGTACCTTGGCGATGAGTTACTACGCCGATCTGGATGTCTCCACCATTGACGAGCTACCGCCTGGTCGCACGCCCATCGTCACCAAAATCGCACGCATGACCAAGCGCGATGAAGTGGTGCGCCGCATCATTGATCAACTGAGTGCTGGCAGGCAGGTGTACTGGGTCTGTCCCTTAATTGAAGAGAGCGAAGCGGTCGATTTGGTCAATGCTACCGAGACGCATACCGAGCTACAGGCGATGCTAGCCGTGGCTTTGCCAAGTGTCAAAGTCGAGCTGTTGCATTCAAAAATTCCTACGCCTGAGAAAAAAACCATCATGGCTGCGTTTGAAAAAAACGAGGTGCAAGTGCTGGTTAGCACCACCGTCATTGAAGTTGGCGTCGATGTGCCCAACGCCACGCTGATGGTGATTGAGCACGCCGAGCGCTTTGGCCTCGCCCAGCTACACCAGCTCAGAGGCCGCGTGGGACGTGGCTTGTGGCCTTCAGCTTGCGTGCTGCTCTACGCCACCAATGAGTCGGGCCGGCTTGGCGATGCGGCCAAAGCAAGGCTCAAAGCCATGGTGGATACGACGGACGGGTTTGAAATTGCACGGCGAGATTTAGACATCCGCGGGCCTGGCGAATTTTTGGGTGCGCGGCAATCAGGGGCGCAGATGCTGCGCTTTGCGGATTTGTCGCAGCCGCAGGATCAGGACTGGTTGAAGTGGGCTCAAGCCACTGCACCAACCCTACTGGACACGAAGCTGGATATGGCGCTGCGGCATGTGGAGCGGTGGTTGCCCAGTGGTTCGTCATTTATGGGAGCGTAAAATTTAGCTATGACTCTCACCGAACTCAAATACATCGTCGCTGTGGCTCGCGAACGCCACTTTGGCAAAGCGGCAGATAGCTGCCATGTATCGCAGCCCACACTGTCGGTCGCCATTAAAAAGCTTGAAGATGAATTAGATGTGAAACTCTTTGAGCGCAGCACGAGCGAGATTGCCGTCACGCACTTGGGCGAACAAATTGTGGCGCAAGCCCAGCGCGTGATTGAAGAGTCTGCGCAGATTAAAGAAATCGCCAAGCGCGGTAAAGATCCGCTGGCTGGGGCGCTCAGTCTTGGCATCATCTACACCATTGCACCGTATGTACTGCCTGCGCTGATGCGCCGGGTCATTGACCGCACGCCGCAGATGCCGCTCATGCTGATTGAAAACTTTACACACAAGTTACTTGAGCAATTGCGCCAAGGTGAGATTGATTGCGCCATTCTTGCCGAACCTTTTGACGGTGCAGGTTTAGCGACCGCCCCGCTCTACGACGAACCATACCGCGTAGCGGTGCCCAGCACACATGCGCTTGCCAAACAAACGTCGGTCAGCGTGACTGAGTTGGAGTCGGAAAATTTGTTGCTTCTGGGAAATGGTCACTGTTTTCGCGATCATGTGCTGGGCGTATGCCCTGAAAGTCATACTGGACGTGGCCTAGCGAGCAACACATCCGTCGATGGCATCAGGCGTAGCTTCGAAGGATCATCACTGGAGACCATTAAACACATGGTCGCGGCTGGCATGGGCGTCACGCTGGTGCCGCGCCTTGCTGTGCCAGCGGAGGCAAAGCGCTCTAAAACTGATTCGCTTTACGTTAAATATTTACCGCTGAAATTAGCCAAAGACGAGCTAGAACCCACGCGCCGCATCGTGCTGGCTTGGCGGCGCAGCTTTACCCGCTACGAAGCGATTGCCGCACTCAGAAACGCCATCTATGCTTGCGATTTACCCGAGGTGATGTGGCTGTCGAAAAAGTGAAACAAAAACTGGCTCTCTATCTCGATCTCATCCGCTGGAATCGTCCCGTCGGCTGGCTCTTGCCGCTGTGGCCCACGCTAGCGGCACTGTGGATTGCCTCCGCCCAAACCCATCAAGCGCTGCCGTCACTGCATTTGCTCATCGTCTTTACGCTGGGCACATTTTTAATGCGAAGTGCGGGCTGCTGCGTCAACGATGCCGCCGACAAAGACTTCGATGCGCACGTTAAGCGCACAGCCAATCGTGCCGTCGCAAGCGGGCTGCTCGCGCGGCGCGAAGCAGTCATAGTTGGCGCGGTGCTGGCCTTTCTGGCGTTCTTGCTCGTGCTGACAACCAATGCGGCAACCATCGCTTGGTCATTTGCCGCACTCGCCATCGCCATTGCCTACCCATTCGCCAAACGATGGATTGCTATGCCGCAAGCCGTGCTGGGTGTGGCGTTTAGCTTTGGCATTCCGATGGCGTTTGCCGCAGTGCAAGGCCATGTGCCGCGCTTTGCTTGGCTACTTTTAATTGGGAATTTGTTTTGGGTGCTGGCCTACGACACCGAATACGCCATGGTGGACAGAGACGACGATTTAAAGATTGGCATGAAAACCTCTGCCATTACGCTGGGGCGATTCGATGTGCCCGCCATCATGGCTTTCTATGTCCTGTATTTATTGATTTGGCACTGGCTGATTGCCTGCAGCCCTTATCAGATAAGGCTTACCAGCCCTATGCTTTGGTATGCCGCACTAGCATTGGCCTCGGGGCAAGTGGCTTGGCATTATTTATTAATTCGCCAGCGGGAACGGATGAGCTGTTTCAAAGCATTTCGCGTGAACCACTGGCTGGGATTGACGCTGTTTGCGGGTGTGGCGCTAGCGCTTTAACTGTGAACTCCTAGTGCACCATGATCGGCTGCGTGGCGAGCGCCGCGTAGCTTTCTAGCGTTTTTTCAATCTCGTCAATGCTAGGCGTTTTGCGCTGCCAGCCGTCGAGTTTTGCTTGAAAAAGCTCGGCCCATGAACCGTCTAAATACACTTCACGCCCCGATCGCTTGTCCACAATTTCAAAGCCGTGGCGCAGCATCTTGCCCTTGAAAGGGTCGAAATCGGCGGCTGGGGGTTGGGGCTGAGGCTCCGTCAAGTTAATAAAAGGCTTGTCGTACGGCGGCGCATTCATGTGCAGCACGGCATAGTCTTCGGAGTCATAAATAATTTGCATAGTGTGATTCTAGAGCGTGGCGTTTTAGTCTTTGCTGCTGAGCTGTGAATCTGTCACTCCCCCGCTATCCGTCAATCGGATGCGCACTGGGAGATACGAGAGCGCCTCTGCAAACCATACCTCCACCGTTTGATCGAATGCACGGCGCGGGCGGCGCAGCAGTTTGATGGCCTGCGTCTCGCCAATGGGAAGCGGTAGTAGCTCGCTGGCCTGCACTTCAAACGCCCAGACCTCTAACTCATCGACGCTAGCAACGGGCAGCTCAATCACCGAACCCGCTTTGAACCTCTCAGGCTGACCCGCAAAGAGACTGGCCAGTTGGATAAGGAAACTCGCTCTATCTTGCGAGCCCATAGCCCACTTGGCCTCGGGACGGTTATTTGAAAATGTCACAGCGTTTTTGGTCTGATCGAAATGCGTCGCCTGTTCCGATCTGCCGCGCCTTTTTTCACCAAAGCGCGCGGGCACAAGTCCGGCTGTCGTCACTATCCCGCTACTGGTTTGTTTGATGATTGAAATGCCGAAATAGGTCGCTTCATAACTGAGTTCGTAATGTGTGGCATGGCTTGCCCCTTCTGCTTTAGCAGGCCGCCAAAGCAAGCTTGCGCGGGCGCTATCGCCATCCTTGGTCACGCTGTAGCGCAGCTGCACGGACTCAGGCGTCATGGCCCGTAAGGCTTGTAGCTCATGGCTTGTGGGCAACGGCACTGCCACAGGAACTGGAAAGGATTGTGCGCTTGGTGTGGGCGCGGCCTCTTGCGGCGGCAGTGCCAAGGGTGCAGGCGCGACAGGTTCGGCGGGCGGTGGTTCAGCTTTAACGGGCTCGTCGGCAGGTTTTGATTCTGCGGGTTTGGGCAATGGTTTTTCAGCTGCCGCTTCCTGCGGCAAAATCGCTACATCAAACGACTGCGGGGCCTGCGCCGCAAGTCGATTGAGCGTGAGCACCGCGTTCAACCCCGCAAGCGCAAGCGCGTGGAACAGCAGCACGGCGAGGTACAGCCCCCAGCGAGGCGAGCGCCTGGGCAAGTCTGCACCACTAAAATCACTCTTGTTCACGCACACCCTTCCTTTTTATCACTATGAAACTTGCCACTTATCAAGACGGCTCACGCGACGGACAGCTTGTCATTGTCTCCCGCGATTTAGCTCTCGCGCATTATGCGACGAGCATTTGCAACACGATGCAGCAATTGTTAGACGACTGGAATTTTTTAAGCCCGCAATTGCAAGACGTCTACGATGCGCTCAATCGCAATACGGCTCGTCACGCTTTTCCATTTGATCCCGCGCGTTGCATGGCGCCGCTGCCTCGTATCTATCAGTGGGCAACTTCTTCCAAAGCAACCGGCGCACGCCTTGTTCAGCAGCACGGCGGCGATGCAGTTTTGACCTCACTTCAACTGGATGCAGACCAGACGTTTGGCTTCTTCACGGAGGGCGTGCCTTGCAGCGCCACATCGGCACAGCTACGCGACGGCATCCGATTGATGGTGCGCATCAACCACCTAGCGTCCACACCCAGCTTTGAGCCCGTTGCGGTCACGATGGACGAGAACCCACAGGCTGAGGACAAAGCGTGAGTGAGATTGAACAAACGCGCGAATGGGTAGACCGTGCTGTGATTGGCCTCCACCTATGCCCTTTCGCCAAAGCCCCGCAAATCAAGGGTTTAGTGCGCTATGTGCTGCACAAAGGCAAACAGAGTGAGGCGCTATTAAAAGTGCTGTCCGAGCAATTGCTGTACCTGCAAACCACGCCGCCTGAAATTTGCGAAACGATACTGCTCATTCATCCCAAAGCGCTCACGGATTTTTTAGATTACAACGATTTTTTAGAAGATGCCGACAGCTTGTTAGAGCGCTTAGATTTAGACGGCACGTTTCAAATTGCAAGCTTTCATCCTGACTATCAATTTGCAGGATCAAGCGCGGACGACCTGTCCAACTACACCAATCGCAGCCCTTATCCAATGCTACATATTTTGCGCGAAGCTAGTATTGACAAGGCTTTGCAGGGATATGACGACCCCGATGCGGCAGCCGACGCCATTGTGATGCGCAACCAAGAGACCTTGCAAAAACTGGGCAAGGCAGGTTGGGGGAAGTTATGGGCGTGAAAGCATCACCCTCACCCCAACCCTCTCCCATCAAGGGAGAGGGAGCAAATGCCAATCCCCTCTCCCCTCGTGGGAGAGGGCTAGGGAGAGGGGGTGACGACAAGTACCTCCCCACTGAAAATCAATCTATTGAACTGCTCAAAGAACTACACATCTTGACAAAGGATGGAAAGCTCAATCAAGACACGCGCCGCAAACTCAAACAAGTACAGCACTTGCTGGGCTTTATCGAGCCCTTGCTCAAGCAAAGCCAGGCCAGTCATGGCTCAGCAAACCTCGTCGATCACGGTGCTGGCAAGTCTTACCTTGGGTTTTTGCTCTACGACGCTTACTTCAAGTCAGGCCTTGTCTCTCACCTTCACGGCACAGTGACGGGTGTCGAAACTCGCGCAGAATTGGTGACACGCTCAACCGATTTAGCGAAACGCTTTGGTTTTGATGGCATGCGGTTTTTGAATACCTCGGTCGCTGAATCCAGTAGCTCCAGCGCCTTGCCAGAGCGCATCGACATCGTGACTGCGCTACACGCCTGCGATACCGCAACGGATGATGCCATCGCATTTGGTCTTAAGCACAACGCGCAGCACATGGTACTTGTGCCGTGTTGCCAAGCAGAAGTGGCCGCCTGTCTGCGTAGCAGCAAGCCAAGTGCGGACATACTTAAAAATAATCCGTTAGCCGAGCTATGGCGCAGGCCTCTACACACGCGCGAATTTGGCAGTCAACTCACCAATGTGCTGCGCTGCTTGCAACTGGAAAGCAGTGGCTACCTAGTCACAGTAACGGAGCTGGTTGGATGGGAGCATTCGATGAAAAATGAACTCATTGTGGCGAGTAAGCCCGTCAAAGGCACGCCAACCACAAAATCAAGCGCGGCGCGGCTAGAAGCCCTGCTTTCTATATCGGGCTTAGCTGAGGTGAAGGCTATACGCCAGCGTTTTTTAGCAAATCTGCCAACGGCTTAGCCGTTGCCACACCCGCAGCCTCTTCAATCTTGGGTAGTAACGCACGAAAGTCTTGCAGGCTACTGGCAGTTTCAACCGCCATATTGAGCCTAAACCCACGCAAACCCAGCTTGGCCGTCATGGCTGTGGCCAGATGATGCGCCTCAATCATCGCGTTGGCGTTAGGTGAGGACGATGATTCAGACGTAGGAGCCGTCACCGCTTGCAGGGCTGGTGCTATCGTCTTGCTCGCAGGCTCGACAAACCCAAGTTGCACCATCTGATACAAGTCCACGGATGTAAACCCATGCTGCACGCTGGCCGCCAAAATGTCAGCCGAGTCACGCACACCATCGCACATCAAAAATGGGAAATGATATTTGCGTGGCATATTCTCCGCACGCTCTTTAAGCGCTTGACGTCCTGCCGCAGTTTTAACATAAATCATGTGCCCCAGCTTAGCTGCACAAGACCCGTATCGTCAAGAGGGTTAATCAGGATTACGGCTTAGCAGTCGATGCGGGCGCAGCAGGCGCGGTCGCCACTGGATGATCCGTTTCGATTCCGTGCTTTTCGCCGCCCATATCAATGTCGCCGCCCTTTGACATGAGGTACAGGGCAGCGCCTGCAATAACGATAAATCCAATAATAAGTTTGATCATTTTGAAATCCAATAGTTGAAATTGAGAATAATTGCTTTCATTAAAAAAGCCCCTCAAGATCTTAATCTTGAAGGGCTCTAGTTAACTGACGATGTCGTTAATTGAACTTATCAGTCGTTTGCGTAAATGTCCACATCCTTGGTTTCTTTGATGAACAGCATACCGATGATGAATGTGCCCGTAGCCACGATCACTGGGTACCACAATCCGTAGAAGATGTCGCCTGTTGCAGCAACCATCGCAAACGCGATTGGAGGCAAGAGTCCACCAAACCAGCCGTTACCGATGTGGTATGGCAGGCTCATCGACGTGTAGCGAATACGTGTTGGGAACATCTCAACCAGCATCGCTGCGATTGGACCGTAGACCATCGTGACCAAGATCACAAGGAACACGAGGATACCCAAAACCATACCTTTGTTCATACCAGCGTCGTCAGCTTTAGCTGTGAGACCTTTTTCTTTAGCTTCAGCCAAAACAGCTTTCTTGAAGTCACCAATTGCGGCAGCACTATCTTTGCTGAAGCCGTTTTTAGCATCGTTCAAAGTACCTTTCACTGATGGGATTTCTTTGTCGCCCATCTTGATGACTGCTTCGCTACCTGCTGCACCCACTGCATTCACGTAAGGAATGTAGTTTTGTGCGAGTACGCGTTTAGCTTGGTCGCAAGAGCTGGTGAAGTCGATTTCACGCGCAATAGGCGAACCTTGGAACGAGCAAGTCTTTGGATCGGCAGTCACGGTCACAACGCTGGCCTTTTGTGCTTTCACGAGAGCTGGGTTAGCAGCCTCAAGCATCATTGGGAACACAGTGAAGTATGTGAGTGCGGCAATCAAGCAACCCGCCATGATGATGACCTTACGGCCAATCTTGTCGGACAATGCGCCAAAGAAGATGAAGAACGGCGTGCCGATGATCAGCGATGCTGCGATCAGCAAGTTAGCCGTGACGTTATCAACTTTTGCAATCGTTGTCAGGAAGAACAAGGCATAGAACTGACCTGTGTACCAAACCACAGCTTGACCAGCGGTAAGACCCAAGAGAGCCAAAATCACGATCTTCAAGTTTTTCCACTCGCCGAAAGATTCGGACAGTGGTGACTTAGATGTCTTGCCTTCCGCTTTCATTTTTGCGAAAGCAGGTGACTCGTTCAAAGAGAGGCGAATCCACACCGAGATGCCCAGCAAAATGATCGAGACCAAGAACGGAATGCGCCAGCCCCATGTATCAAAGTCAGCGCCCAGTGCTTGGCGGCAAGCCAAAATCACGATCAAGGAAACCATGAGACCCAGCGTCGCTGTGGTTTGAATCCAAGATGTGTAAGCGCCGCGCTTGCCCATAGGTGCGTGCTCGGCCACGTACGTTGCCGCACCGCCGTATTCACCACCCAGAGCCAAACCTTGCAGTAAGCGAAGACCAATCAAAATGATAGGAGCTGCGATACCGATAGTGGCGTAGTTAGGGAGGCAGCCTACGATAAACGTAGACAAACCCATAATCAAAATCGTCACCAAGAAGGTGTATTTACGACCAATCATGTCACCCAAACGGCCAAAGAAGATCGCGCCAAACGGACGGACCAAGAAGCCGGCAGCAAATGCCAACAACGCAAAAATGTATTGCGCACTTGGGTCTAGACCCGAGAAAAACTGCTTACCAATAACAGCTGCGAGTGAGCCATACAAGTAAAAGTCATACCATTCAAATACCGTACCGAGAGAAGAAGCAAAAATAACTTTCTTCTCTTCAGCCGTCATCGCACGAGCTTCAGCTGTAGCCATGTGAGTCTCCTAAAAAAAGATGGGGAACAAAAAATACGAAATCGCAGAAGCAAAGCGCCGCTGCTTGGAGTGACTGTCACAGCAAGCGCTGACTGCCTCCTGACTTTTGAAGCGCAAAAATCCTAGGATTTACCCTAGGTTTTATTTTTTAGCACGAGCCTTAGAAGACGTCGCCGCCTCAGCCATAGAGGCTGCGCCAGCGCTCATGCTCTTCAAAGTCTCCAGCGTCATCTTTTGCACTTCCAGCGCTTGCACCGACGCCTTGAGCGCGTTGGTGTTTTGCTCCAACCAAAAAAGCACCGTCTTTAGCTCACTGATACGCTTTTCCAGCTCGGCAGGATCCATCGACGGCATCGCCCACTCGGGCATCCCCGGAATCTTAGGCATCGCCATAGCACCAAAGCCCGTGGCACCGTCGCCCAGCCCGCTATTGGCCGCCATGTTTTTGCTGAACTGCTGCATGAAATCAATGCCCGCCGTAAACGGATTGAAAGCAGATTCGGTAGAAGTGGTTGATGATTCAGTCATGGTGTTACTCCAATATGTAGACAATCGAAGCCCTCACTCTACACGCATTTAGCGCCTCACGTCCAAACTTTAGTCATTTTTATCCTTGCATATTGATAGTGTTGCTGGCAAAATGCAAGGATGAACACCTTTCCAATTACTCGCACATTAAGTCAACAAGCGCGCCACCGCTTAAACCGAACGCCTGGCCTTGTACTGCTAGGGCCGCGTCAAGTGGGCAAGACCACGCTAGCGCACAGCATTGCCAGTCAAGCCTCAAACAGTGTCTTTTTAGATTTGCAGCTACCCGCTGATCGCGCCAAACTCGCCAATGCCGATGTCTTCTTTCGTGAGCATCGGGATCGTTTGGTCGTAATCGATGAAGTGCAGTTTATGCCCAATATTTTTGTTGAGCTACGCCCAGAAATTGATGCGCACCGCAAGAACGGTAGATTCTTGTTACTCGGCTCCGCCTCTGGCAAGCTGCTCGCACAAAGCGCCGAGTCGCTTGCTGGGCGTGTTGCCTACCTACAACTCTCGCCTTTTTTAGCTAACGAAGTCGCCACGCTGAAGGGCAATCAAAACATCTGCGATTTATCTGCCCTACAGGCACTATGGCTCAAGGGCGGCTTCCCGCTCAGCTTTACTGCGGCAACGATGGATGACTCCTACGTTTGGCGCGACGATTTCATCACCAATTTTTTAGCCCGCGATCTGCGCGAATTTGGTGTCCGCGTGCCTGCGGATACTCTGCATCGCTTTTGGCGAATGCTCGCGCACCTGCACGGGCAACAGTTCAATGCGTCCAGCATTGCCGCATCGCTAGGTGGTTTATCCCACAGCACAACGACATCCTATTTAGATATTTTGGTTGACACCATGATGGTGAGAAAACTAGAACCGCACTTCGTCAACATTGGTAAGCGACTGGTTAAATCACCCAAAGTCTATGTGCGCGACTCAGGGCTGCTGCACGCCTTGCTAGGTATCCGCGACCAAAGTTTTTTAATGGGACATCCCAGCGCTGGCGCATCGTGGGAAGGTTTTTGCGTAGAACAGATTTGCAATCAGCTACCCGTCGGCGCAGTGGTTAGCTACTACCGCACGGCAGCAGGCACGGAGCTTGATCTGATTGTGGAGACAGGCAGCAAAAAAATCGCATTTGAAATGAAGTTTTCAAGCGCGCCCAAAGTCACTAAAGGTTTTTGGCAAGGTCTAAAAGATGTGAAGGCAGATAAAGCCTACATCGTTGCCCCGATTAAAGAAGCTTGGCGATTAAGCGACAACGTCGAAGTCATACCGCCCTTAGTTGGCGAACATCTTTGGCAGTAATTCATGCACACATTCAATGCGCAATGACTTCTCTTGAATCTGTACAAGCTGAAATAGAGCGGCTGCAAGCCAAGCTAGCTATGGCTTCCCAGCCATTTAGAGCACCGCCGCCAGTGCCCACCACCTGCTGTGGGCGCGGCTGCAATGGCTGCGTGTGGGAGAGCTACTTTGCTGCTGCGGCTTGGTGGGTGGAGGAGGCAAATAAGGTCTTAATCTAATTAGTATCGCGTGAATTTGCGAAAAGCTCATGTCTTACACCACCAACGGGCTTGAACATAAAACCTGTCCCACCAGAGTGAAAACTATATTCGGTATGTGGGATGCAAGACTTGTGCTGTGTTCCGTCAGTCTCAACCCACTCAATGTCTACAAACATTGAGTGAACATAGTAGTCTGGGTTATCTAAGTCTTGCTCTCCTGACTGAATAAAACTCGAAACAAACGGCTCTAAAAATTTCGCCGTAAAGTGGTATGACTTGCCGCCACTTATTAATCTCAAGGATTCCCCCTCACAGGTTATCTGCGCAGCAGGGTAAAAACCTGTTTTCTTCTTCTCATTGCTAAAGCGACAAATCATGGAGGTTACAAGAATATCGCTTGTCCCTCCATTAATTAATGCAAATTGTGGATTCCTAAGGTCGTTCAATGACGAAACACGCAAAAAATAAAACGCTTTGGTTTTCCTCAAATTGTTCCAATAGAACGTAAAGCAGCTTAAGAGCAAGGCGGCTGATGAAATAAGGACAGGATCAATTGATGGCATATAAGTCCCAGCTTCAGATAGATATAAAAATCCAAGACTACAACAAAATCATCAACTCAAACAAAAACGCCCGCCATTCATACGAACAGCGGGCGTTTGTTTTTAGCGATTAGGTAGAGTGATTAACTCGCAGCCTTCACCTTGAGTCTCCAAGCATGCAACAACGGCTCGGTGTAACCACTCGGCTGCTCTAGCCCTTTAAACACAAGGTCTGTCGCGGCTTTGTAGGCCCTCGAAGTTGCAAAGTTGCCTGCCATTGGCTTGTAGATGGGATCGCTTGCATTTTGTCCATCGACAACGGCAGCCATGCGCTCGAAGCTGGCGCGGACTTCTGCCTCAGTCACCACGCCGTGCAGTAACCAATTGGCGATGTGTTGGCTGGAAATACGTAGCGTGGCGCGGTCTTCCATCAGGCCGACGTTATGGATGTCGGGCACTTTGGAGCAGCCCACGCCTTGGTCAATCCAGCGCACGACGTAGCCCAAAATGCCTTGGCAGTTGTTGTCGACCTCCATCTGTTTGTCGGCCGCCGTCCAGCTGGCTTGCACGTCGGCTGGCGCAACAGGAATTTGCAAAATATCGTCGCGCAGTGCTTCCAATGCAGCAGGCGCAGCGGCGCTCTTCGCATCTTTTTCCATCTCGGCTTGAATCGCTGCCACGTTGACTTGGTGATAGTGCAGCGCATGCAGCGTGGCGGCCGTTGGGCTGGGAACCCACGCGGTGTTTGCGCCAGCTAACGGATGCGCTTTCTTTTGCACCATCATGTCCGCCATTAAGTCGGGCATCGCCCACATGCCTTTACCGATTTGGGCGCGTCCGCGCAGGCCACACATCAGGCCTGACAAGACGTTGGATTTTTCATACGCCGCAATCCACTTTGTGCCCTTCATCGCAGCCTTGCGCAGCATCGCGCCTGCGTACATGGCAGTGTGCATCTCATCGCCTGTGCGATCTAAAAATCCTGTGTTGATGAAGGCGACGCGTGCGCCCGCTGCCGCAATACACGCCTTCAAGTTCACGCTGGTGCGGCGCTCTTCGTCCATGATGCCTAATTTCACCGTATCGGCAGGCAAGCCCAGCATGGCTTCCACGCGGCCAAACAGTTCTGCCGCAAATGCCACTTCCGCAGGGCCGTGCATTTTGGGTTTGACGATGTAGATCGAACCCGTGCGCGAGTTGCGGATTTGGTCTGGTGTGCGCTTCAAATCATGCATCGCAATCGCGACGGTCACGACCGCATCCAAGATGCCCTCTGGAATTTCTTTACCGCTATCAAACAAGATAGCAGGGTTGCACATCAAATGTCCGACGTTACGCACAAACATCAGCGAACGCCCGTGCAGCAAGACCCTGCCGCCATTAGCTCCCGTGTATTTGCGGTCTGCATTCAAGCTACGTGTAATCGTTTTGCCGCCTTTTTCCAGCGACTCTTGCAGCGTGCCTTGCAAGATGCCAAGCCAATTTTCGTAAGCAACCACTTTGTCGTCGGCATCCACCACGGCCACCGAGTCTTCCAAGTCCATGATGGTGGACAGCGCCGCTTCCAAAATCACGTCCGACACGCCTGCTGCATCCGTTTTGCCAATGGTCGTGGTGCGGTCGATTTGAATGTCGATGTGCACGCCGTTGTTGACAAGCAGAATCGACGCAGGCGACGCCGCATCGCCCGTGTAACCGACAAACTGCGCGGGATTAGCCAAACCTGCGGACTTGCCACCCAGCAAAGCCACGACCAGCTTTCCCTCCAGCACGGTATAGCGTGCAGCGTCCATGTGACGTGCCCCGCCAGCCAGCGGTGCGGATTGATCTAAAAAGTTACGCGCAAAGGCAATCACTTTGGCGCCGCGGATCGGGTTGTAGCCTTTTCCTTTGTCAGCACCGTCAGCTTCACTCAGCGCATCCGTTCCATATAGCGCGTCGTACAACGAGCCCCAGCGGGCGTTGGCGGCATTTAACGCATAACGCGCATTGAGCACGGGTACAACCAGCTGCGGGCCTGCTTGAATCGCCAGCTCTGCATCCACGTTTTTCGTGGTGGCTTCGACCGCCGCTGGAACGGGCACAAGATAGCCGCACTCAGTCAAAAACTTCCGGTACGCCGCCATATCTTTAATCTCGCCAGGGTTGGCTTTGTGCCATGCATCTTGCGCCAATTGCAAGCGATCGCGCTCAGCCAGCAGCGCCGCGTTTTTAGGTGCGAGGTCACGCACGATGGCATCAAAGCCGCTCCAAAAGTTGGCAGCGGACACGCCCGTTCCAGGCAAAACCTTGGATTCAATAAATTGATGCAGCGTCGTTGCAACTTGCAGGCCGTTTGCTTGGGTACGTGATGTGGTCATGATGATCTCCTAATTAAAAAAGTGAAAGTAAATCGTCTAATGTTTTGCCTGTGAAGCTTGGCTCAGCGCCTAATTCCTCAAACGGCAAGTCATAGCGATTGACCCAAAAAGTCTGATAACCAAACCAAGTGGCGGCTAGCGCATCCCACGCATTGCAGCTCACAAACAGGATGTAAGACGCAGGCAGTTGCATGGCTACAGGGCCCATGGCATATGCCTTTGGCGAGGTTTTATATTGGCGCAAGCTATCCACGCTGAGCACGTGATCAAGTAGTCCATCTATCTTGGCGTGCGCAACCGCCGCGTTCAGCATCTCGGGCGAACCATTGCTCAAAATGCCAGTTGGAATGCCTTTGGCTTTAAGCGCTTCAAGTACACGGATGTTCTCTGGAAACGCATCTAGCTTCTTGTACTGCTGCATCAGCGCCTCTTCTGCTGCAGCGCTCAAATCGAGCTTCAGGCGTTTGCAGGCATATCGCAGTGCAGCGCGAGTCAGCGCCCAAAAGTCTTGATAGAAAGCACCATCATTCGATGTGGTGACAAGGCGCGTGTACTCAATTTGCTTGTCCCGCCACATCACAGACAGCGCAGCGCCTTGCGATGGAAATAATTCTTCCGCAAGTTTGCTGATGCTGTACACATCGAGTAGCGTGCCATAGGCATCAAAGATGACTGCTTTGAGTTTCATGCCTCAACTGTATTACAAACTAAGCGTGATATTAATTTCATAATTAGAATGTCATTTCATACTTTTAAGTATTTAATTGAAGCATGGACAAACTCAAACAAATCGAGGCCTTCGTCGCTGTTGCCACACGGGGTGGCCTCACCGCGGCGGCGGCACAACTGCAAACTGCGCCCATCATGGTCGGGCGTAGGCTGGATGCACTAGAGGAGCGTCTCGGGGTCAAGTTGTTACTACGCACCACAAGGCGAGTCAGCCTCACGGCTGAGGGCGCTGCATTCCTAGAAGATTGCCAGCGATTGCTGACCGATTTGGCCAATAGCGAAGCCAGCGTCAGCGCAGGCGGCGTGAAGGCTAGCGGACACTTGCGCGTGACCGCGCCCGCAGGCTTTGGTCGCAAGCACGTGGCGCCGCTGGTGGCTGAGTTTCACCTTGCGCATCCCGATGTCACGGTGTCGCTCAACCTCTCCGACCGCGTGGTGGACATGGTGGGCGAGAGCTTTGATTGCAGCGTGCGCGTGGGCGATATGCCCGACTCGTCCCTTGTCTCGTCGCGCTTGGCCGACAACCGCCGTTTGTGTGTGGCAACGCCGCGCTACCTTGCTAGATCTGGCACACCCAAAACGCCGCAAGATCTGCACAGTCATGCCTGCCTCACGCTGTCGAGCGATGCCTCGCAAACACGCGGTTGGGCATTCAAATCTGAATTAAAGAAAGGCGCACAAGTCCAGTACATGCGGCCTAGCGGGCCACTCGATTGCTCGGACGGGCAAGTGCTGCACACGTGGTGTTTGAATGACTACGGCATTGCATGGCGCAGCATTTGGGAGGTGCAGGGGGACATTGCCGCAGGAAGGCTTGTCACGCTGCTCGACGACTACGCCGCTCCGCCCAACGGCATCTACGTGGTGTACGCTCAGCGCAAACACATGCCGCTGCGCTTGCAACTGTGGATCGATTTTTTACGGCATCATTACGGTCTTGCTTCTTACTGGAAAAAATCTTCATGAGCCACACTGCATCCACGATCACGCCACCAGCCCTTCGTCATGTCTTCACGTTCGATGTATCGGTGACGCCACCCATCGAAGCAGGCACCGTCATCGGCCTCAATTCGCGCGGTCGCCGCCGCATCATCCCCATTACGGGCGGCGTGGTCACAAGCCATGTGGCGGAGTTGCCGAACGGCAAGGTGGTCAATGCAGGCGCTGATTTTCAAATTGTGGTGAGTGAGACCTGCGCCGATTTGGATGCGCGCTACATGCTGGAGTTAGACGATGGCACACATCTATTTGTGATGAACCGTGCGCTACGGCGTGGCTCCAAAGAAGATATTGCCGCCTTGGTACGCGGCGAACGCGTTGACCCAGCCAGAATCTATTTCAGATGTGTGCCGCAGTTTGAAGTGTCAAACCCGAAACATCAGTGGCTGACCGAGAGCATCTTTGTCGGCACAGGCGAGCGAGCACCTGATGGCGTCAAGATTCGGATTTTTGAGCTTCTTTAGCCTCTTTAATCAGCTTGGTTTTAATGCGCCCACGCTTGAGCGGCGATAAATACTCGACATAGACCTTGCCGATTAAGTGATCCATTTCGTGCTGGATGCACACCGCCAAAAGCTCAGTCGCCTCTAGCTTGTGCGTGTCGCCGATTTCGTTTTCATATTCAATGTGAATCTCGGCATAACGCTCGACATCGCCCGAAAAACCAGGCACAGACAAACAGCCCTCGTCGCCCAGCACCACTTCGTCGCTTGTCCACACCACACGCGGATTGATGACGACGAGCGGCTCGTTGCGCTCTTCGCTTGTGTCCATGACGAGTAGGCGTTCGTGCACATCAACCTGCGTGGCGGCCAGTCCCACGCCTTTGGCGTCGTACATGGTCTCCAGCATATCGGCAACCAAGGCGCGAATGCGCTCGTCGATGTTGGCAACGGGCTTAGCGATCTTGTTTAAGCGCGGGTCGGGATAGGTGAGAATGTTGAGTAATGCCATAAACCCAATTTTATCTAAGATGGAACAAACTGAACTTATCTCTTGGCTGCGTCTGATGCTGACGGACGGCGTGGGCAACAACACCGCCCGCAAATTGCTGTCCGCTTTTGGATTGCCGACCAGCATTTTTGAGCAGCCCATCACCGCGCTCGGGCAAATCGTCTCGGAGCGCCAAGCACAGGCGCTACAGCGCACGCCCGAAGGACTCGACAAACAAGTGCAACTGTGTGAGGAGTGGCTCGCACAAGACGCCCGCACCGACAATCGCACGCGCCGCATCGTCAGCTTAGGCGATGCGCTTTATCCGTCGGCACTCTTGACTCTGCCCGATCCGCCGCTGGTGCTGTGGTTACTCGGGCGCATTGATTTGCTGGAGGCCGAGGGCTGGCCTGCTGCTATCTCCATGGTCGGCAGCCGCAACCCCACGCAGCAAGGCGACAAAAACGCTTTTGCTTTTGCCAATAGTTTTGTGGATGCAGGGCTGTGCGTGGTGTCAGGCATGGCGCTGGGCATCGACGCGGCAGCGCACAGTGGGGCGCTAAATGCTGGAAAGTTGGATAGCGCGTCTGATTCGCTACTCACCATCGCCGTCGTGGGCACGGGCCTCGACCGCGTCTATCCCAAACAAAACCTAGAGCTTGCACACCGCATTGCCGATCACGGCTTGGTCGTGAGCGAGTTCCCGCTGGGCTCGCCGCCCACGGCTGCTAACTTTCCTAAGCGCAATCGCCTTATCGCCGCACTGGGACTTGGCACGTTGGTCGTAGAAGCCGCGCTGCAATCGGGCTCGCTGATTACGGCGCGTGAATGTTTAGAGGTCGGAAAAGACGTGTTTGCGATTCCAGGCTCGATTCATGTGGCACAAAGCAAGGGCTGTCACGCGCTGATTAAACAAGGCGCGAAGTTGGTGGAGAGTGCTGCAGATGTGCTGGAGGAGCTAAAAATCACCAGCAACAGCATGCCCGCAGGCCATACTGGACGTGGCCTGCACAATAGTTCGCAGCATCCACTGGTGCTGGCGATGGGTTTTGACCCCGTCAGCTTTGACGTGCTGCAAGCGCGTGTGGATATGGATGCCGCGACGCTGCAAGTCCAGCTTTTGGAGCTGGAGCTAGACAACGTCATCCTGCGCGTGCCAGGTGGACTTTATCAAGTGGCGTTATGATGCGCATACCTGATACGCATCTTTTAACCACACGCCTCATCCACTATGCAACTCACTTTTGACATCCAAGCGCCCAAACGAGCGACCAATTTGTCGATTAATAGCGACTTACTGAAGCAAGCAAAAGAAATTGGGATCAATATCTCGCAGTTTGTGGAGCGCTCGCTTGGCGAGCAAGTCAAGCGCCACAAGCATGCAGCGTGGTTGCGCGAAAACCGAGATGCAATTGATGGCTATAACGCCGAGGTTGATCGCGTTGGCGTATTTGGCGATAGCTGGCGCGGACAGCTTTAAGCTGCTGCTATGACGCAATACCACGCGCACAAAAATCGCGACACTGCATCGCAAAAAATTTATCCATTCGTACTTGAAGTACAAGCTGGTCTTCTGTCTGATTTAGCAACACGCGTTGTGCTGCCTATGCGCAAGCTCAAGGACTACCCCTCAAAACCGATCACTAGACTCAACCCGATTTTAAAAATAGAAGGTGTTGATTACGTTGTGCTTGCGCAGCAAATTAGCGTGATGCCCAGCAAAGCCGTTGGTCTGTCGCATGCAGATTTCAGCGCTGAGCAGCACACGATCGTCGCTGCTGTCGATTGCGTTTTATCTGGTTTGTAGTTTTAACCCACTAAAAACTCACCTGCACGCCCAGTTGCAAACTACGCCCAGGAAGCGGCACACGGCCAGGCGCAGTTTGCGTGAGGATGCTGGTCGCTGGATACGCAAGCGCGTTAGTCGCGTTGCGTAATTTGGCAAACCACAGCGCCCGTCCAGCGCTTGTTTTTTGCTCAAAACTCAAACCTGCCGTCCAAAGCGTATAGCCAGCAGTTGCTGGTTGATTAGTCGCCACGCGATTTTGTGCGCTACTTCGATCTGCGCCGAGCGTCCACTTCCATGCTGCTTGTGAAACCGTCCAATCAAGCCCCATTCGCTGCGGCGCAATACGCGGCAATGGAAGGTTGGTGGCGGTATTGGTCGCCTCCACTGACGAGATGCGAGCTTCAACGTCTAGCGAGCGCGGTTGCTCACTTGTCGCTTGCACAAGTCGCGTATTGCCCGTCCACTCCCAACCCGAAAAGCGGGCGGACGTTGCAGCAAATTGGAAAATAGGATTACCTGCGACACTGTTAGCCCCTGTCGCCTGCAAAAAAATGTAGTTGTCATAGCGCGTGGTAAAAACATTCAAACTGGTTTTATCGAAGCGGCGCCTACTCCCCGAATTCGCTTGCCACTTAAGACCCAGCTCAAGATGCGTGGATCGCTCCACCGCCAAATTAGCATCGCCCCGCTCGAAAGAGCCCGTCGCAGCGTGCTCGCCATTGGCGTAGAGTTCGTAGTCTTTGGGGACGCGCCCTGTACGCGCCAGATCAGCACTCGCGCTCAATCCTTGCATCACGCCATTCAGCTTGAAAAGGCTACCCAGCGCATAGCTAGTGGCCGATAGGCTGCGCTGGCCAGGGGTAAAGTTTGCGTTGCCATCAATGCCAAGCGATTTGACATCTGCACGTTCAGACCTGGCGCCTGCACTGAGTTTGCCCCACGAGGCATTTAACTCTTGCAAGACATACAGCGCTTGGCTTTGCGTCTGCGTACTCGGAACAAACGCTTCAGCGCCAGCGGCTACAAAGTTAACCCGCTCGCGCTGCCAACCAAGCAACGTATCCACGGCATTGGCACCCAACTTAAATGACGCAAACCTCGCTTGTAGTTTGCTATCCATGCCATCGCTTTTAAATGTGGTTGCCACTGCGCCTGCATTCATTTCTCGGTGCTGATAGTTGTGGCTCACTAAATGCCCAGACATGCCTTGAACCACTCCTCCCAGTAAGCCTAGGCCACGCTGTTCGCCCTCTAACCGATACGTCGTATTCTCCATATTGATATTGACATTGGCTTCAGCTGGTGAGCCGTATTTTTGCTGCGTGCGCTGCACCGATGCGCCTATATAACCTTGACTCAAAAACACCGAAGCGCCCACTGCACCACCAGCAGTTTCTGCCTGCGTATTACAAATTTTGTTTGATGTTCGTGTCACACTGTTTTGTGTGCAATTGAGCGCTATAGGCGAATTAACTTCATTGCTTTTGTTGCCAAAGGCATCGAAGTGCAGCGCATATCGATCTGTACCCGTTTCTAACAATGCTGCGCCACTGCGCTCTTTATTTCCACTAGCAAGCCCCATTTGCACGCGCCCTAGCTTTCCACCCTTCTCATCAAATACAGCGCGCTTGGCAATGCGGTTATCCAGCATATTGACCACGCCGCCCACGGCGGACCCGCCATACATCAGGGCTGCGGGGCCACGTACCACCTCCACACTCTCCATGGCCAAAGGATGGGGTGCAACAGCATGGTCAAAACTAAGCCCAGAGACATCACTTGACGATGCGCCATTATTCAAAATCCGAATGCGGTCGCCGTCCAAGCCGCGAATGATGGGGCGCGAAGCCGTACTGCCAAAGTAGGAACTGCTCACGCCAGGCAAGCCCGAGAGCGTCTCGCCAAGGCCGCCACTTGGGCGCTGCAAGAGTGCATCGCCGCTGAGTCGCTCCACTGGCGCGCTCAAATCTTTCGATTGAAAGGGGTTACCAGTGATCACAATTTCGGGCGTAGATGTGGATGCAGGTACGGCAGTTTGGGCAGAGGCAAAACCGCAGACGGAGTAGCCCATAGCAAGAATCAACTTGCGAAATACAAAAGTTGGAGACATAAAAACCTCGATTAAAAAAACGACAAAAAGGGCGTGTTTTAGATCGAAGGTTTTGGCGGTGCGCGGGCTTGGTAGACAAGCGAAGGTGAGGTGAAAAAGGCGGCGACTTCAAGCCACGCTGTTTGCAAGGCAAACACGGGCAAAACCAATACAGGCAAGGCTTGCGAAAGCGCTAGACCTGTGCATTGCAAATCTAATAATTGGCAATCCGATTTATTTTGCGGCGAGTGCTCGGGCAGGATTTGCTCTAACTGCGAGTCCGTCTGGTACAAATCGGTGTGCGAATGCTTGTGCACCACGCCTGCAAACTGCAGCCATAAAAACCCGACCAAGACCAACCATATCCACGGGCGTTTGGCCGTGGGCGTGAAGCTGGAGAGGCGCTGCTTGGTTTGCATGGGGATGCCATCATAACGCGGCAGGTAAAATCATGGCTTCATGTCAGCGCTTTCAGTCCTCCTCCACACTTGCCGCACCTCCAACCGATTGATTCAGTCGGTTCTGTTGGCATTTGTGCTGAGCCTTGGTGTAGCAATTGCCGCGCCAGCGGTCCGAGCTGCCAATTTATCGCCTGATCAGCAATTGATTTGCGTAGGCGCAGGCGGCATGAAGGTCATTACGTTTGCGGCGGATGGCACAGCGATAGAAGTTCAAACCACGCATGGCATGGACTGCCCGTTGTGCGCGGCTTGCGGGGCAATACCTCCTGCAAACCAATCTACGCTTGGCCTGCAGACCGTCGGCTTTGCACCGCCTGTTGTGTATGCCGTGCAGCCGCACAGCATTTTTGAGTCGCGCGCCCCACCTGTGCGCGCACCGCCTGTTTTTTAAAAATTAACTCACTACAAGATGACGCCTATTGCGCATCTCCTTTGTTTTTATTTTTAAGAAAAATCATGTTTAAAAAAATCATTCTCATCACCTCAGTTTTAATGGCAAACCACAGTTTCGCGCACCCTGACAAAGCCCATGTGGCTGTTGACGGCGCTTGGGTTCGCGCAACGGTCAAAGGGCAAATGGGCACAGGTGGCTTTATGAAGCTGACTGCAACGGAAGACCTTCGCCTTGTAAAAGTCTCCTCGCCCGTGGCTGGCGTTGGCGAAGTTCATGAAATGAAAATGGGGGCGAATAACGTGATGGAAATGCGTGCTATTGAGGGCTTAGATTTACCCAAGGGCAAATCGGTTGAGCTGAAGCCCGGTGGCTACCACGTCATGCTGATGGAGCTCAAAAGCACATTAGCCAAAAACAGCACCATTCCTTTAACGCTTTATTTCAAAGATAAAAAAGGTCAAGAGTCCAAGCTGGATTTGCAAGTGCCCGTTAGCCTACAGCCCTCAACTGGCGGCAGTGTCCAGCCCATGCACAAGCACTGAAGGACGCCTGCTTTGCTCATCAAAACGAGCCGCGACGATAGCCTATGGACGGTTGTACTGCGCTGCTCGTTTTTTAAAGGCGAGATCAAATCGGTCCAAATTTTGAGTGGTTGTGGCAATAAAAAAATTGAGGCACAAGCCGTTGCCGAAACCAAAGGTAAGCATGTTCCCGAAGTGAGCTTGGGCAACAAGCGTCACGAGTATTGGCGCACGCTCACTTGGACGATGCCCAAAGGTGCGCCATTTGCTGAGCCAAATTTACCGCCCAAATTACCAGAGCCATATGTGCTGGTGGGCGTGCCGTTTTCGGTAGTCACGGGCATGAGTGCCCCTCTTGGTTTCCGTATCAGCTAGAACTCTAGGTTATCAATCAACCGCGTTTTTCCTAGCTTGGCAGCACCTAGCGCAACCCAAGGTGTGCGAGGTTTCGCAGGGTCTATGGCCTGCAGACCATTCTGCGTAAGGATGGTGAGATAGTCTGGCTGCCAGCCCTTATCCCGCATGGCCTCTAGAGCATCTGCCTCTATTTTTTGAATGTCGGCTTGCGGCATCAACGCCGCATTTGCCATGGCACGAAGCGTCTTCGATAAGAGGGTCGCAGCTTGGCGCTCCTCGGCACTCAAATAGCGATTACGCGAACTAAGCGCAAGGCCATCATCGGCACGTAGCGTCTCGCCTGCCAAGATGTGCAAGGGCAGCGCAAACTGGCGCACCATGCTTCGAATCACAGCGAGCTGTTGGTAATCTTTTTTGCCAAACACGGCAATGTCGGGCTGTACGATTTGAAACAGTTTCATCACCACGGTGCAGACACCCGTAAAAAATCCAGGGCGAAATTCGCCTTCCAGCTTGTCCGCGAGTTCTGGCGTGGGATGGACTTTATAAGTTTGCGGCTCGGGATAAAGCTCAGCCTCGTTCGGCGCAAAGAGTACGTCGCAGCCCGCATCGGATAAAGCGCGCACGTCGTCATCCCATGTGCGCGGGTAGGAGTCGAAGTCTTCGTGCGGCAAAAATTGCAAGCGATTGACGAAGATGGTGGCGACGACTAAATCGCTGTTCGCCTTCGCTTGTTTGATGAGCGCCAAATGCCCTGCATGCAAGTTGCCCAT
>JANPAS010000034.1:0-63141 GCA_031430035.1 Comamonadaceae bacterium
CCACCGCTTGAACCGCCAGCCGTTTTCGTCACATCAAAAGCGTTTTTAGTGGCACCGAATACCATGTTGAAACTGTGCGAGCCAAGGCCAAACTCAGGAACATTGGTTTTGCCGATGATGATGGCACCAGCCGTCTTCATACGCTGCACCATCAACCCATCCTCTGAGGGGATATTTTTTGCCTCCAACGGTGAGCCGTAAACCGTGGGGATGCCCGCCGTTGGCGATAAATCCTTAATCGCCTGCGGAATGCCGTGCAGCCAGCCTTTGCTCTTGCCAGCGACGAGTAGATCGTCGTGCAACTTGGCCTCAGCCAAAAGCTCGGACTCACCCCTCAGGCTGATGATGGCGTTGTAGATGGGATTGACTTCTGCGATACGTTTTAAGTAAGCCTGCATCACCTCTACGCAGCTGTAAGCCCTGCTGTGTATGGCCTGCGAGAGCGCGGAGGCAGATAGCGCTGTGATGGCGCAAGATGTTGTGAGTGGTGATGTCATAGTTCGTTTATAGTTGAAATCATGACTCAACCACTCAAAATAGGCATCCTCGGCGCAGCCAATATCGCCAAACAATTTACCGATGCGGTTCGTGATTCAGGGCACGTCACGGTTGTTGCTGTCGCTAGTCGTGATGCTGTCAAAGCTAATGAATTTGCCGCATCGCACAAGGTGGCCATTGCTCACGCTAGCTACGAAGCCTTGCTGGCGGACAAAAATGTGGAATGCATCTATATACCGCTGCCCAACTCCATGCATGCCGAGTGGGCTGTGAAAGCTGCCAACGCGGGCAAACATGTGTTGTGCGAAAAGCCATTGGCGCTCAATCTTGCCGAAGCGAAAGCTATGTACGCGGCGGCGCGTAAAAATAATGTGATGTTGCTAGAGGCTTTCCCGTACTACTTCCAACCGCAAACGGGCGTCATGATGGATTTGATTGGAAGCGGCGCGATTGGTGCGGTGCGCAGCGTGACTGCTTCTTTTGGCTTTACGCTGCCGCCGCCTGACGTTGGGTCGTCCGCGAATGGCACAAATATCAGGCTAAAACCTGAACTAGGTGGCGGTTCGCTCACCGATGCGGGCGCGTATCCACTGAGCTTGATTCGCCTAGCGATGGGCTGTAAACCCATGCGGGTATTAGCTCACCCAAGCATGGATGCCGCATCAGGTGTCGATATTGCCATGATGGCAACGCTGTTTTATGCCGATGGACGGATGGCGCAAATGTCGTGCGCCATGAATGTGGCCAACGAGCGCCACGCCGTCATCATGGGAACAAAAGGTACGCTTGAGACCGAGTACATCAACCATGCGGGAGTGCCGCTGCCAAGCCAGATGCGCATCAGGCGCGGTACAGCGTTTAATTTGCCGTTTGAAAACATCGAGTCACCTTCTGGTATCGCTATTGGAAGTGGCTTTAGGTTTTGCGCCGAAGCGTTTGCAGCAAAGATTCGCACTCAGGATTTTGCGGCGATGCAGGTGGCCGAGCAGTACAGCTTGGACAATGCCGCCGTCCTAGGCGCTTTGGCAAAAAGCGCCAAGTCGGGGCAAATTGAAGTGCTTTAAGCTTTATTGCGCTTGTAGAACTTGAGTAATTGCGGCAATGTCAAGATTAGAAGGATGACAACAAGTAATCCAAGTGATCCTGGCCTCTCAAGAAACACCGTCCAGCGGCCTTCGCCAATCGAGAGTGCGTTACGCATTTGGGCTTCGGCCAAAGGCCCCAAAATCATGCCAACAACTACTGGGGCAGTCGGGAAGTCAAAACGACGCATCACCACGCCCAAGATGCCAATGGCGTAGAGCAAAACCAAATCGAACGCACTTTGTCGCATGCCGTACACGCCAACGGTAGCAAATATCAAAATACCTGCGTAAAGATGCGCCTTAGGGATTTTGAGCAATTTGACCCATAAACCAACCAAGGGCAAATTCAAAATCAACAGCATCACATTACCGATGTACATGGATGCAATGAGCGCCCATACCAACGCAGATGAGGTTTGAAACAACTGCGGCCCAGGTTGTATGCCGTAGTTTTGAAATGCGCCTAGCAAGATGGCCGTCGTGTTAGATGTTGGAATCCCCAGCGTTAGCAGTGGAATCAATGTTGCGGTGATGGCGGCATTGTTGGCAGCTTCTGGCCCAGCAACGCCTTCAATCGCCCCTTGATTACCAAATTCTTCAGGATTTTTTGAGAGTTTTTTCTCGGTGGCGTAGCTTAGAAATGTAGGAATCTCGCTACCGCCTGCTGGGATGGTGCCAAACGGAATACCAATGACTGTACCGCGTAACCATGCTGGCCATGAGCGTCTCCAGTCTGACACGGTCATGTGGACGCGGCTCATGGTATTGCTGGTCTCGGCTTCACGACCTTGGTAGATCACAAAGTACAGGGCTTCGCCTACGGCAAATAAGCCGACCGCAATCAAAACAATTTCGATGCCGTCCATGAACTCGGTGACACCGCCCGTATAGCGCACTTGACCAGAGATCTGATCGAGTCCTACAAGTCCAATCGCTAAGCCAACAAACAGCGCTGCCACGCCGCGCAGAGCGCTTTTCCCCAAGACCGCACTGACCGTACAAAAGGCTAGCACCATGAGCAAAAAGTATTCGGGAGGCCCTAATTTGACGGCGTGTTCTGCAATAAACGGTGCGCCAAAAGTCACGACCACAGTGGCTAGCGTGCCTGCCACAAACGAGCCAATGGCTGCTGTTGCGAGTGCTGCACCTGCACGGCCATTTTTGGCCATTTTATTGCCTTCCATGGCCGTGACCATAGAGCCCGACTCCCCTGGGGTATTGAGCAAAATCGAGGTGGTTGAGCCGCCATACATGGCGCCGTAATAGATGCCCGAGAAAAAGATCATCGACGCGGTGATATCCACTTTAGTCGTGATGGGCAGCAACATCGCTACGGCAACTGCGGGGCCAATACCAGGTAATACGCCGACCGCCGTGCCAATGACGCAACCTAAAAAGGCCCACAGTAAATTGATGGGCGTGGCCGCAGTCGCAAAGCCCGCTAGTAGTTGATTGAGGACATCCATGCTAAATCCATCCTGTACTTGTGAGAGCCGGCAATTGAATTCCCAGCAACATGCCGAACATCCAATACACAGGCGCAGCAATGCAAAGTCCAATAAGCGCGCTAAAAGCAATAGCTTTCAGTGCAGTTTGTATGTCCGCGCTACGTTTGCCTTGGCTGTAGTGAAAACCGCGCACCGCAAGGACAAAGCAAAGCGTGCAACTAAGAACAAAGCCCAAATTTTGAATGAGTGCAGCATTAGCAAGTAAAGCAGCTGATACCCAAGCAAAACCAATCCAATCACCTTGCATAGCACCCTCGGGCTCGTCGCGTTCCAAATAACCCGTAGTGAGACCTTGCCAGACGAGTCCAAGGCCGCAAATTGACAATGCGATGGCAACCACCCAAGGTAAAAAATTAGGACCTACGCCGCCGTAGCCTGCGTCGGATGAAATATCGAGTGCACCGTAGGCGAAACCGCCACCTACTAGGCAAAAAACCGCGCCAAGCGCGGTTTCGACAGTCTTTTTTGAAGCTAAAGAAAACATCAGACCATACCTGCTAGATGCATGGTGCCGCGTAACGCAGCAAAATCAACATCAACAAAGTCGTCGAAAGCTTTGCCAGTCAGCAGGGCGGGTGTCCAGCCATTCTTTTCTAGGGCCTCTTGCCAAAATTTGGTTTTTGTTGCCGCCACTACCATGTCTGTTAATGCCTTACGCTGGGCCGCAGTGATGCCTTGCGCACCGTAAACGCCGCGCCAGTTACCAATCACCACATCAAAGCCTTGCTCTTTCATAGTGGGGACATCGATGCCTTTTACGCGTTTTTCGGAGGTCATGCCGATAGGCGTCATCTTGCCCGTTTTGATGTATTCGGCAAACTCGCTGTAACCACTACCGCCTACCGTGACATTGCCGCCCAAGATGGCTGCTGTGGCTTCGCCGCCGCCTCGGAACGCGACGTAGTTGACCTTACGCGGATCGACACCAATGGCGCGGGCAAATTGCGAGGCTGCAATGTGCTCGGTAGAGCCGCGCGAGCCGCCGCCCCATTTGACGCTGCCAGGGTCTTTTTTCATTTGCTCAGCGACATCCTTCATGGTTTTAAGCGGTGAATTGGAAGGTAGAACAAATACGTTGTACTCGCTAGTCAAGCGTGCAATTGGCGTGTTGTTATTCATATTGGTGGCAGATCGGCTGGTAATTAACCCGCCCAGCATCACAGCGCCCATGACCATGAGCGCGTTACCGTCGCCCTTAGCGGAGTTGCTGAATTGCGCAAGCCCTAGCGCACCAGCTGCGCCGCCTTTGTTTTCAAACTGAACAGCGTCGACAGCTTTGGCTTCAGTCAATGCTTTGCCAAGTGCGCGGCCCGTGCCATCCCAACCGCCGCCTGGGTTAGCAGGAATCATCATTTTGAGTGTGGTAGCGGCATGCAAATCAAACGGAAGTGTGATGCCTGCTGTTGTGGTGGTAGCAAGTAATGCTTTTAAAAATTCGTCGCGGCGCATAATGATTTTCCAAGTAAAAAAAGTTAATAAATCATACCGTTTATTGAATGATTGTGAAAAGGGGAAACCCCTACTGGGGGCGATAAAAAAACCGCCGATCTTTCGAGGGGCGGTTTTTTTGAGGATGGGCTAAATTACTTCAGCTTGATCTCTTTGTATTCGACGTGCTTACGTGCCTTTGGGTCGAATTTGCTGATGAGCATCTTCTCGGGCATCGTTTTTTTATTCTTGGTGGTGGTGTAAAAATGACCCGTTCCAGCAGTGGATTCGAGTTTGATTTTTTCGCGTGCGCCTTTTGCCATGATTCGTATTCCTTAAAAAATTACAGCTGACCGCGAGCGCGCATATCTGCGAGCACAGAATAAATACAATTTTTGTCGATCAAACGCAGGGCGGCGCTGCTGATACGCAGACTAATCCAGCGGTTTTCGCTTTCAATCCAGAAACGGCGATATTGCAGATTCGGGAGAAAACGGCGTTTGGTTTTGTTGTTGGCGTGGGAGACATTGTTCCCAACCATTGGGCCTTTGCCCGTTACTTCGCATACACGTGCCATGATGTGCACTTCTTTCTATTTCAAAATTTAACGATTCAAAAGAATCGCACCTCGCTCAATCAGATGAACATTGCGTTCAAACTGGCTAGCGGTCTAAGATTTCTAGCGTTGCACTTGCGTACCCCGCAGGAAGCCTAGCATTATAGCCAGCTTTTTGATCTGCTTACTGTTCTAAGAAGCGCTGCGCATCCAGCGCCGCCATGCAGCCCGTGCCTGCGCTGGTAATCGCTTGGCGGTAAATGTGGTCTTGCACATCGCCTGCGGCAAACACGCCTGGCACGCTAGTTTGCGTGGCGAAGCCTTTGAGTCCTGTTTGGGTGATGATGTACCCGCCAGCCATTTCTAGCTGCCCGTTAAAGATTTCAGTATTAGGCGCATGACCAATAGCAATGAAGCAGCCTTTGAGCGTGATGTCCTCCGTCGAGCCATCTTTGGTGCTCTTCAAGCGAATGCCCGTCACGCCAGATTGATCGCCGAGCACTTCGTCCAAGGTTTGAAATGTTTTGAGCTCAATCTTGCCAGCGGCCACTTTGTCCATCAGCTTGTCAATAAGAATGGCTTCAGCTTTGAACTTATCGCGGCGATGCACCAAGTACACCTTCTTGGCAATATTCGACAAGTACAGCGCCTCTTCGACGGCCGTATTGCCACCGCCCACGACGCAACACACTTCGTTTTTATAGAAGAATCCATCACAAGTGGCGCAGCCGCTGACGCCGCGTCCCATAAATTCAGACTCGGACGGCAGCCCCAAGTACTTAGCCGAAGCGCCTGTGGCAATAATGAGCGAGTCACAGGTGTAGGAGTCGCTATCGCCCGTCAAAGTGAAAGGACGCTTGGAGAAGTCGACTTTGTTGATATGGTCAAAAATGATTTCAGTCTTAAAGCGTTCGGCGTGCTCTTGGAAGCGCTGCATCAGCTCGGGGCCTTGTACGCCCATCACATCGGCAGGCCAGTTGTCCACTTCGGTGGTGGTCATCAGTTGACCGCCTTGTGCCATACCTGTAATGAGCACAGGATTCAAATTGGCACGTGCAGCATAGACAGCGGCGGTGTAGCCCGCAGGGCCTGAACCGAGAATGAGGACTTTGGCGTGTTTGATGGTGTTATCAGTCATAGTGAGCGTAGATGGGTAAACTAGGGAAAATGATTTATTCCCCCATTTTATGCAGCTATGAAATTTCCGCTTAGGTTACAACGTGCGCTCGGTCTTGTTCTGCTGCTGGGCTGGCTAGTGGCACTACTGAGTCACTCTATAAGTGATGCTGCTTGGTCTACCAGCGGTCGACATGCAAGCAGCGCCTCGGCAATGCGCACCTATAACTGGTTAGGCAGTCTAGGCGCCTACGTCTCCGACATCACACTCTATATGGCGGGTTGGTCGATGGTGCTGCTTCCCCTCTTTTTGCTTGTCTATCGCTTTTGGATTGTTCGTAAACCAGCACGTTTTGCCATGTCGTCGGTTGCGCTGCTCATTATTTTGGGCAGCATGATTGAATGGCTGGTGGGGCAAACAATGGATGCGCGTTTGCCAAGCCAAGCGGGCGGTGTGGTGGGCAGTTTGCTTGCAGGCCTGATTTTAAAAGGCGTACCATGGTTAGCACATCACCAAGCCACGCTGGTATTGGCTTTGCTCGCGTTATGGCTAGCTGTGGTTCAATGGCCTTTGTCATTTAGATGGCAATCGCTTACCGAACAATTGGGGGCAAAGTTAGAAGATTTACGTAATGCAAAACGCAGACGCGTGGACGCGCTACGTGATGTGGAGCTTGGCCTTGAGGCTGCTCGGGAGCGTGAAGTGCAAGTGCTGCATGACCGAGTCGCGGTGAGTCAATTGCATGAGTCAGATATGGTGCAGAGCGAAGAATCCGACTTTTTGACTCCGCCTACCTTGGCTGTACAAAAACCAAAACCTGCGCCGATTAGCAAACGCGTGGTGCGCGAAAGCCAGCATGCGCTCTTTATGGACGAGACCAGTAAACAACTACCGCGTGTTGATTTGTTGGATGCACCGCTGGCCAAACAAGAATCTGTCTCTACGCAAACGCTAGAGATGACCAGCCGCCTGATTGAGAAAAAACTCAAAGACTTTGGAGTCGAAGTCCGCGTGATTGCCGCTATGCCAGGTCCTGTGGTCACAAGGTACGAGATCGAACCCGCCACAGGTGTGAAAGGCTCGCAGATTGTCGGCTTGGCAAAAGATTTGGCGCGTAGTTTGAGCCTCGTGTCCATACGCGTGATCGAGACGATTCCTGGTAAAAACTGCATGGCACTCGAGCTACCCAATGCCAAACGACAAATGATTAAGTTGTCTGAAATTCTGGGTGCGAACGAGTACAACGATGCCAAGTCCTTGCTCACCATGGGTCTTGGCAAAGATATCGCAGGCTTGCCGGTAGTGGCCGATCTTGCCAAGATGCCGCATTGCTTAGTGGCAGGTACCACGGGCTCAGGCAAATCGGTTGGTATTAACGCCATGATTTTGTCCTTGCTCTACAAGGCCGAGCCGCACGAGGTGCGCTTACTTCTGATCGACCCCAAGATGCTAGAGATGAGCATTTACGAGGGCATTCCGCATTTGATTGCGCCAGTGGTGACGGATATGCGCCAAGCCGCGCATGGCCTCAACTGGTGCGTGGCAGAGATGGAACGTCGCTACAAACTGATGAGCAAAATGGGCGTTCGCAACTTGGCAGGCTTTAACGCCAAGATCATCGAGGCCAAAGCGCGTGGCGAGTTGATTCCCAATCCGTTTGCCCTGAATGTAGATGAGCCAGAACCGCTAGAAGCACTGCCGCATTTAGTGATCGTGATTGACGAGTTGGCCGATTTGATGATGGTGATCGGCAAGAAGATTGAAGAACTGATTGCACGCCTCGCGCAAAAGGCAAGGGCGGCGGGCATTCACTTAATTTTGGCTACGCAGCGCCCATCTGTTGATGTGATTACGGGGCTCATCAAAGCGAACATTCCCACGCGGATCGCGTTTCAGGTCAGCAGCAAAATCGACAGCCGCACCATCCTCGATCAAATGGGCGCGGAAGCCTTGCTGGGTATGGGCGACATGCTCTACATGCCAAGCGGGACGGGCTTCCCCACAAGGGTGCATGGCGCCTTTGTCAGCGACGAAGAGGTTCACCGCGTGGTCGATTACCTCAAATCCAAAGGCGAACCGAACTACATCGACGGCGTGCTAGAAGGCGGCGAGGCGGAGGGCGATTCGCTAGATAGCCTCATGGGAAATGGAGCTGGGGGCGGCGGGTCTGAGAAGGATGCGCTTTACGACCAAGCGGTGGAGATCGTTTTGAAGAATCGCAAAGCCAGCATTTCGCTCGTGCAGCGTCATCTCAAGATTGGCTACAACCGCGCGGCCAATATCTTGGAAGCGATGGAGAAAGCGGGGCTTGTCAGTAGTTTGAGTTCTAACGGGCAACGGGAAATTCTGGTGCCCAATCGGAACGAATGATGAAATTATTTTTAATGGCCTTGCTTGCCTTTGTTTTTTCTGCGGCTCACGCCGATGGCATGCAGGCGCTCGACCAGTTCATCAAATCCACCAAAAACGGACGCGCCGAGTTTGTGCAAACCGTGACATCGCCCAGCAGCGGTAGCGGTGCTGATATGAAGGCTGGTAAGGTCAAACTCTCACGCGGCACGTTCGAGTTTTTGCGTCCCAATCGCTTTAAGTTCATTTACACCAAACCGTTTGAGCAAAGCATCGTGGCCGATGGCCAAACGCTGTGGCTGCACGACATAGATTTGAATCAAGTCACCTCGCGCAAGTTATCAAGCGTCATGGCAGGCAGTCCTGCCGCATTATTTGCCTCAGCCCCCAATTTGCAAGCCTTGCAAGCCGAATTCACGCTGCAAGCCATAGCCAGCAAGGCTGACGATCTAGAGTGGGTTCAAGCTACGCCAAAAGCTAAAGGCAAACAAGACAATGGCAGCTTGCTGCAAAGCGTGAAAGTCGGTTTTAAACAAACACCTGCGGGCGTTGAAATTGCCGCGCTAGAGATGGTGGACAGCTTTGGGCAAACGTCGGTGATTAAGTTTGAGAAGGTTCAGATCAACACCAATCTTGCGCCAGCCAACTTCAACTTCAAACCGCCTGCTGGCGTGGATGTGATTAAGCAGTAATCAAAACAGATTCACTTCGTGCTGGATATGTCTTCACGGCTCGTCATGAAATCTAATGGAATATTGGCTCGATCGGCAATTTCAAAAAACTCTGCCCAAGAATTAGGTTTTGGAGATAGCACAACCTCACTCGTTAGCGCGTTGCGGCTAATGAACACCTCCTGCCCCTGAAAACGAAACTCTTTAGGGATCCGAACGGCTTGACTGCTTCCAGTCATAAATAGTTTTGCAGTGGCTGACATGGCGCTCCTTTCGACTGGTAGATATTAAATTAGGTTTTTGCTTCAATTCACTCATAGTGCGACCACATACGCAAGACGCGAACCGTTTTTTCTTTGGAGAAGACTTCGTAAACGATACGGTGTTGAATATTGATCCGCCGAGAGTAGGCTCCAGCAAGATCTCCGATTAGCTTTTCATAAGGCGGTGGATTTTGAAACGGGTCGCTGCCCAGTACGGCTAACAATTGCTGTGCTTTGGCTTTAAGTCCGCTTGCGGCAAGATTTTTAGCATCTTTGACCGCATGCTTTGCAAAAACAACAGCCCAACTCACCAAGCAAGCTCCTTGGCGCTTTTTGCAAGTGGCTCAGCCATGCCAGCCTTGATGGATTCGCGCATGCCCGGAATAGCAAGCAAGTACAAAGTTTCTTGCATGGCGCTCCAGTCTTCCGCTGAAAACAGTACGGCGTTGTTGCGCTTGCCAGAAATAATGATTGGTTTGTGCGATTCTGCTGTCTCGTCAATGAGGCGATAAAGATTTGCGCGGGCTTCGCTTGCGGTGAGGGTTTGCATTTTCAATCCTTGAAACAAGCTTCATATGGTACGCTAATGCGTACGTTTTGTCAAACATCAATCAGCTATCAATCTCAAAGTCCCTGTTGGTGTGGATGTGATAAGCAGTAGTGGCGGCTACTCATGAGAAAAGCACGTCAGATGTATTTTTCGGATGCGTAATACATTCAACGTTTACGCATTCAAAAACGTAAAATCTTTGCTGCCAATTGCCGTGCCTGACTGGTATGGTCAGCTGATGGTTCGGCACGTCTACCGTGTGCAATTTCATTACGTATAGTCTTTAACTGCTTAAACTTCTGTACATCTTCTTCGGTAAGACTATTCCAAATGCATGCAGTATTCCAGACGAATTTATCAAAAAGATTGTCTAATTGTTTGGACTGATTCGAAAGAAGTAACAGTGCTGCGGGTAATGGTGGTTCCGAGTAAATCAATTTTTCTATTGCTCGCGCATGATCTATACGCTTAAACACCGAATTAGTTTCAATTTCAATAGCTAGAAAAAAGTATAAGAATTTTTTGAGTTCATCATCTTCAGCGATACCAAGCGCGAAGAAGCGTGCGGCTTGATTATTGATACGAAGCACAAGTGCAGCAGTTTCGTGAAGCCTTGCCGTCAGCACTTCAGACGTTATGCTTTGCGACACATGCATATTAGCTGATAGGTGAAACTTTATGTCATGAATCGTCATTCCACTGTCGGTCTGTCCTACGTATATACGATCGATTTTCTTTAGCTCAAGGTATTGAGTTGTAAGGGAACAGGAAATTGATGTTTCGAGTCTAGGTAGAACTTTCGCTTCGATTGCCGCAAGATCGCTACGAAGCGATGGGAACGACTCATAGGTGGTCAAGTTCTTTTTTGAATCACGCTTAATATGACCAGTGGTAATTTTGTAGAGTGGTGTGGCCCCAACCTGAATAAGCAGAAAAGGGCCTCTAGTGTCTTTCTCTTTTAGCCATGAAGCCTCATCGTCGACGTAGATGTCGCCAGCTAGGGTTTCGCATGTCTTGTTTAAAGTATTGCCAATACCAATTCTGTAGCTAACATTTTCTATAGTTCCAGTCACCACAAGTGGTGCATCTGGCTGCAAGTTTATGCCACGAATTTCATACACCGACAGGCTGACAAACGAGGCTGAAATCGATTCGTCAGCTTCAAATGGCCGAAAACCCATGGTGTGCATCAACTCGCTAGAAAATCTCAAAGTCATAATGAAATGTGAATAAGCCAGTTACGAAACCTAACGTTTGAAGTCCAAGCTGCAGGCAAGCAATCCTGTGGAATGAAAGGTCAGTATGCCTCAAAATCGTTGCATACTTGTAGAAATTCTATATGAGCACTGTCACATCCAACCACGCCCCCCTAGCCGAACGCCTACGCCCCAAAACCTTAGATGAGGTGATCGGCCAAGAGCAGGTGCTAGGCGCAGGAACCGCGCTACGTATGGCTTTCGAGGCGGGTGTGCCGCACAGCGCCATTTTGTGGGGGCCGCCAGGCGTTGGCAAAACGACGATTGCGCGGCTGATGGCTAACGCATTCGATGCGCAGTTCATCACCATTAGCGCGGTGCTGGGCGGTGTGAAGGAAATCCGCGAAGCTGTGGAGCTGGCGCAGGCCGCCGCGCTGCTGAATCAGCGCTCCATTGTTTTTGTGGACGAGGTGCATCGCTTCAACAAATCGCAGCAAGACGCTTTTTTGCCGCATGTCGAGTCGGGGCTGTTTACGTTTATTGGCGCGACGACTGAAAACCCTAGCTTCGAAGTTAACTCCGCGCTACTCTCCAGAGCCGTGGTGTACGTGCTGCAGCCCATATCGGACGGGGGCTTGCGGACGATTTTGGATAAGGCGTTGGCTGAGTCAAATGGCTTGCAAGTCGAAGACATTGCCGCGCAAACCTTGGTTGCTTATGCCGACGGCGATGCGCGTCGCCTCATCAACACCATTGAAACCCTAAGCGTCGTTGCCACCAAAGAAAAGCTCACCCTCATCACCAACGACTGGCTACAAAAAGTACTGGGAGAACGGCTGCGCCGCTACGACAAAAGTGGCGAGCAGTTCTATGACACCATTTCGGCGCTGCATAAATCCGTGCGCGGCTCCGACCCCGATGCGTCGCTGTATTGGCTGGTGCGCATGTTGGACGGCGGTGTTGATCCGCGCTACATCGTGCGGCGCTTAATCCGTATGGCTTCCGAGGACATCGGCCTTGCCGACCCCCGTGCGCTAAGGCTTGCGCTGGATGCCGCAGAAACCTACGAGCGGCTGGGTTCGCCCGAAGGTGAGCTCACGCTGGCGCAGTGCGTGGTGTATTTGGCCGTTGCGCCCAAATCGAATGCGGTTTACAAAGCGTTTAATGCCACTAAGAAATTCATCAAACAAGACGGCACTAGACCGATTCCGCTGCACCTCAGAAATGCACCTACTAAGCTGATGAAGGATTTGGATTACGGCAAGAATTACCGTTATGCGCATGATGAGGCAGATGGCTTTGCGGCAGGCGAGACGTATTTCCCCGAGGGATTACCCGCTCAGGAGTTCTACCAACCTGTAGACCGTGGACTAGAGATTAAGATCGCCGCCAAGCTGGCTGAACTCAAAGCTTTAAATAAGAAAAAATAGGACTCAAAACGCATGGAGACACTCCTCCAACAAATCATCAACGGCTTAGTGCTTGGCAGCATGTATGCGTTGGTGGCACTGGGTTACACCATGGTGTACGGCATCATCAATTTGATTAACTTCGCGCATGGCGAGGTGCTGATGGTGGGCGCTCTCACCAGTTACTCGTGCATTAACCTCATGCGGGACGCGATGCCCAGCGCTCCTGGTTGGCTGATTTTGCTGCTGGCGCTCTTGATTGCCTGCGTAGTTTGCGCGGCGCTTAACTTTTGTATTGAAAAAATTGCTTACCGACCACTGCGAAATGCTCCCAAGCTGGCGCCACTGATTACCGCCATTGGTATGAGCCTCTTATTGCAAACCTTGGCGATGGTGATTTGGAAGCCCAACCCCAAGGCGTATCCGACGATGCTGCCCAACGACCCGATTTACTTGGTTGGCGCGGTCATTACGCCGACACAAATTTTGATTTTGGCTGTCACTGCTATTAGCTTGGCGACGCTCTCGTGGCTCGTCAATCGCACGCGCCTTGGCCGCGCGATGCGAGCCACGGCGGAGAATCCGCGCGTAGCGGCACTCATGGGTGTTCAGCCTGACCGCGTGATCTCGGCGACCTTCATCATTGGCGCCATTTTGGCTGCCATTGCTGGCGTGATGTGGGCGGCTAATTACGGTACAGCGCAGCACGCCATGGGCTTTATGCCCGGCCTGAAAGCCTTTACGGCCGCCGTATTTGGCGGCATTGGCAATCTTGGCGGTGCGGTGCTAGGCGGGATGCTGCTTGGGCTGATTGAGTCCATTGGCTCTGGCTACATTGGCCAGATGACGGGCGGCGTTTTGGGCAGTCAGTACTCCGATATTTTTGCCTTTGTCGTGCTGATTGTGGTGCTCACGATTAGACCGTCGGGCTTGCTGGGCGAACGTGTGGCGGATCGAGCATGAAAACAATAGCTGTCAAAAAAACCGTCTTCATACTTTTACTGTTGCTCTTGCCACTGGGATTGCAGCAAATGGGCAATTTTTGGGTACGCACGGCGGACATGGCGCTGCTGTATGTACTGCTGGCCATTGGCCTCAATATCGTGGTGGGTTACGCGGGCTTGCTTGATTTGGGTTACGTGGCATTCTTTGCCGTTGGCGCTTATTTATATGCACTCTTGGCTTCGCCGCATTTGACGGAAACATTCGCTTGGATTGCGATGATGTTCCCCGCAGGTTTGCATGTATCGCTTTGGCTCGTGATTCCGCTTGCCGTCGTGGTTGCTGGGCTTTTTGGCATCCTGCTTGGTGCGCCAACGCTCAGGCTGCGCGGCGATTATTTGGCTATTGTGACGCTCGGCTTTGGTGAGATTATTCGTGTCTTTTTGAATAACCTCGATCAACCTGTCAACATCACCAACGGTCCCAAAGGCCTTGGCCAGATTGATTCGGTGCGATTTCTAGGTTGGGATATTGGTAAAAAACTTGACTTTGGATTCATCGAGTTTTCATCTGTCACGCTTTATTACTATTTGTTTTTAACGCTCGTCATCGTGGCGATTGTGATTAGCCATCGTTTGGCCGATTCACGCGTGGGACGCGCATGGATGGCGATTCGGGAAGACGAAATTGCCGCCAAGGCAATGGGCATCAATACGCGCAACTTAAAACTCTTGGCGTTTGGCATGGGCGCAACGTTTGGCGGCGTATCGGGTGCTTTATTTGCCTCGTTTCAAGGTTTTATTTCGCCCGAGTCGTTCTCGCTGATGGAGTCTGTGATGATTGTGGCGATGGTGGTGCTGGGCGGCATTGGGCACTTGCCAGGCGTGGTCTTAGGCGCGATTTTGTTGGCCGTCCTGCCTGAAGGCCTGCGCTGGTTCTCTAGTATTGTGGATTTGCAGCAACTGACTGGCGGACGTTTAGACGCCTCCATCTTGCGCCAACTGCTGATTGCGTTGGCGATGATTGGCATCATGCTGGCGCGGCCTAAAGGGCTATGGCCAAGCCCCGAACAAGGTAAATCCTTAAAAAATAAACCTGCACCCAACGAACCCGGAGCAGCCGCATGAGCGATATCAATACAGTCGTTTTAAAAGTAGAGAAAGCGTCCAAGCGCTTTGGCGGCTTGCAAGCCTTAAACGACGTCGGCTTAGAAATTAAAGCGGGTGAAGTCTACGGTTTGATTGGCCCTAACGGCGCAGGAAAAACGACTTTCTTCAACGTGATTACGGGTTTGTACGAGCCCGATAGTGGCAGCTTTGCCTTGTCCAGTAAGGCTTACAGGCCATCTGCTGTCCACCGCGTAGCGCAAGCTGGCATTGCTCGCACCTTTCAAAATATCCGTTTATTTGCCGATATGACCGCGCTTGAGAACGTGATGGTCGGACAACACTGCCGCACCAAATCTAGTATTTGGGGGGCGATGCTGCGCACGAGAGGATTTAAGCGCGAAGAGCGTCAAATTGAAATTAGGGCGCACGAGCTGCTGGATTACGTCGGCATTGGCGATCTTGCCGATGCCCGCGCCAAGACGCTCAGTTACGGCGATCAGCGCCGCCTTGAGATTGCGCGTGCGCTCGCCACCAATCCCAAACTCTTGGCGCTAGACGAGCCCGCTGCTGGCATGAATGCCACTGAAAAAGTGATTCTGCGTGAGCTGATCGATCGCATCCGCAAAGACGGCAAATCAGTGCTCTTGATTGAGCATGACGTGAAGCTGGTGATGGGACTGTGCGACCGAGTGACCGTGCTCGATTACGGCAAGGTGATCAGTGAGGGTACGCCAGCTGTGGTCCAGCGCGATCCTAAAGTGATTGAGGCTTACCTTGGGGCAGGAGATAAATGATGCTGAGTGTTAAAAATCTGAAGGTCGCATACGGCGGCATCCAAGCGGTCAAAGGCATTGATCTTGAGGTGGGCGAGGGCGAACTCGTTACCTTGATTGGTTCCAATGGGGCTGGAAAAACCACAACGATGAAGGCGCTCACGGGTTCACTACCTTTGCAGTCGGGCGAGATCGAATTTATGGGGCAATCCATCACAGGGCGCGGCGCTTGGGATTTGGTCAGTCAAGGCCTTGCGATGGTTCCCGAAGGACGCGGCGTGTTTACACGGATGACGATTGTGGAGAATTTGCAAATGGGCGCTTATAGCGTGACGAGTCCCAATGCAAAACCTCAAATTGCTGATGACATAGAGCGTGCATTTGCGACGTTTCCGCGTTTGAAAGAGCGCAAAGATCAGCTTGCAGGCACGATGTCGGGGGGCGAGCAGCAAATGCTGGCGATGGCACGGGCGCTGATGTCACGTCCCAAAATGTTACTGCTAGATGAGCCCTCGATGGGACTCTCGCCCATCATGGTCGAGAAGATTTTTGACGTGGTGCGCGAAGTGCGTAGCCAAGGCGTGACGGTACTGCTTGTTGAGCAAAATGCCAAGCTGGCGCTGCAAATTGCCGACCGCGCTTATGTGATGGAGTCAGGCTTGATTACGATGAGTGGTGAGGCGAAGGAGCTCCTCCACGACCCACGTGTCCGTGCCGCTTACTTGGGGGAGTGAAATTTTTCCATCCCAGCCGCGAAGCCAAGTCAATTGGCGCTTAGCGAGTTGGCGCGTTGCTGCAATGCCGCGTTCGCGCATTTCGGATTCTGTGTAAGCGCCATCTAAAAACTCCCACACTTGGCGGTAACCGACGCAGCGCATGGATGGTAAATCGGCATTCAAATCAGGTCGAGATTTGAGTGCCCGTACTTCATCCACTAAGCCGCCAGCCAGCATGGAATCGAACCGCGCAGCTATGCGTTCGTGCAAGCCAAGCCTAGATTGAGGTTCAAGAGCAATGAGCTGGAAAGCCAATCCCGATGTGGCCTCTGGGCTACCCTTTGATTTGAAATAGCTGGAAAGCGGCTTGCCCGTCGCACGGTATACCTCTAGCGCGCGACTAATGCGCTGGCTGTCGTTGGGCGACAGCCTTGCAGCCGTGACGGGGTCAACACGCGCTAGGGCTTCGTGCAGGGCGGGCCAACCAAGGCGTTGCGCCTCTAGTTCGATCTGGGCACGAACCTTCAGATCAGCTGTGGGTAAATCGTCAATGCCGTGAATCAGTGCTTTGAAATACAGCATCGTGCCGCCCACCAGCACAGGCTCGGCTCCGCGAGCGCGAATCTCGTTAATCAAGCGCACGCTATCACGTGCAAACTCGCCTGCGTTATAGCTCTCGCTGGGGTCGCGAATGTCAATTAAATGATGCGGACAAACGGCTTGTTCGGTAGCGCTGGGTTTGGCTGTGCCAATATCCATGCCTTTGTAGATGGTGGCTGAATCTACGCAGATGAGCTCAACCGATACACCACGCGCAGCTTGGTACGCGGCGTAATCCAGCGCGAGTTTGCTTTTGCCACTCGCCGTTGGCCCTGCAATGCAGAAAATGGATTTTTTTATCTCACTCACGCTGGCAATCGTCCAAATTTAGGAATAGCAAACCACGCCAAAACACTGAGTAGCACGCACCAAAACGCCATGCCGAACATGAGTGGATACGCGTTTTCGGATAAGTGTGCGCCAAGCCAAAGGCTCATAAAAAATGCAAACAGCATCATAAAAAAGCCATTGAGTGCGGATGCCACACCTGCTTTTTCAGGAAAATGCGCCACCGCTCCCGTTTGGCCGCTTGATTGCATCACGCCATGCCCGACCATAAATAGATAAAACGGAATCATGATGACCCATAAGTTTTGCTGTTCAGCTATGGCAAAACCACCCACTAAAAGTCCAGGGACTAATGTGAGCCAAGCGGCACGTTTCACGGCGCTTTGCACGCCGTAGCGCCTGAGTAATCGTCTGCAATAAAACGTACCTGCAATATAAAAAACAGGCATAAAAAATAAGCAAATGCCATATTGCAGTTTGGACAACCCCAGCATTTGAATGAGCACAAAGGGCGAACCTGCTAAAAAACTAATCAAAGCGCAAAAACTAAATGTGCTGAGCATGGAGTAGCTTAAAAATGCGCGGTGCGACAAAATGGAGCGCCAATTCTTTAGCATGGTAGGCAGATGCAGCGCCAATGGATTCGGGGTGTTTAGCGTTTCTTCAAATTTAATAAACAACATGAGCCACAGCATGCAGCCAAACAAACCCATGCCCAAAAGCGTGCTGCGCCAGCCCAGATACTGCGCTGCAAAGCTGCCGATCACGGCACACGCTAGGGCAATAAACCCTAAGCCAGTAAAGGCTTTGCTCATCACAATAGCTCCGCGCTCAGGTGCAAAGAGGTCGCGTAACACGGCACGCCCAGACATCACGGCAGCGCCCACACCGACCCCTTGTAGCGCCCGTAATGCAATCAATCCAGTGATGCTGTTGACAAAAACCATCGCAATGCCGCATAGCGTAAACAAAGCCACGCCCCACAGCAAGACGGGTTTACGTCCAAAGCGATCACTTAAAGGGCCGAGAAACAATTGCGAGATGCCAAACGCCAGCATCATGGCGGACAACGTCAGCTGAGTTTGCCCAATCGTGGCGACTAGATCGGCTTGAATGCTAGGCAGTGCAGATAAATATAAATCGGTTGCGACGGGTTGAATACCTAGCAGCAAGGCTAGTAGCACGGTGATGAATTTTTGTGACATGAAAAAGTTTGCGGATGTTTATCGTCCGCGCATAAAGAGACTATCCAGCTCTTTGATAGTAATTTGTCGCCAAGTCGGGCGACCGTGATTGCATTGATCGGAGCGCTCGGTGACTTCCATTTGTCTGAGGAGCGCATTCATCTCATCTAAATTCAGCTTGCGATTAGCCCTGACTGCGCCGTGGCAAGCCATGCTAGAGAGGAGTTCATTTCGAGCTTCCTCGACCAGTGCATTGGCCGATTCAGCGCTATCAAATTCAGCAAGGTTGGCAAGCACCGTCCGTGCCAGCGCCACCGCATCACCGTTAAAAAGCGATGCAGGCACTGCCCGCACCGCCAGCGTTTTGGGAGAGAAGGCGCTGACCTCTAGGCCAAGCTGGGCAAGGACTCCCGCGTGTGTCTCGGCGCTCGCCACTTCCTCTGGCGTGGCTGCAAACGTGGCGGGAACGAGCAGCGGTTGCGACGCGATGCGTTTGTCCATCTGATCTGCCAATTGATTTTTAAGCGACTCATACACAATACGTTCGTGCGCGGCGTGCATGTCCACAATCACGAGTCCTTGCGCGTTTTCGGCGAGTACATAAATGCCTTGGAGCTGTGCGATGGCGCGGCCGAGCATCCAGTCGTTTGAAATCTCGTGATGGTTTGTGTGCGCATCCAATTGCAATGATGATGGCTGAGCAGGCGAGGGCTGCCACAGCGCTTGCGCTTCGTTGATTTCTAATCTGGGTTGATAGCTGCTCTGCAAGCCATATCCAGATTGACTTGCAGGCCATGTGCTCTGGGAAGTTAGGCTAGATGAGGCCTGCAGAGCCTCCGTTGATTGAGATTGGCTTCTAGGCGCTGCCAACACGTTTTGCACGGCATGGTACGCGGCGCTGTGCACATCGCGGCTATCTCTAAATCTGACTTCGATTTTTGTTGGGTGCACATTCACATCGACCCGCGCAGGATCCATCGTCACAAACAGCACATACACGGGCTGACGCGCACCGTGGAGCACATCGGCAAAGGCTTGGCGAACGGCGTGCTGAATCACCTTGTCGCGGACATAGCGTCCGTTGACGTAGCAATACTGCTGATCGGCCCGGGCCCTTGCTAGGTCTGGCGTACCGACAAATCCTGTGATGCCAGCGGTGCCGACGGTGTGGTCGAGCGCGAGGCATTTTCCGCCTAACTCATCACCCAGAATTTGGGCAATTCTCTCGATTGGATTGGCTGCGGCAAGCCATTGATCGTGCAGCTTGCCATCCGACCAAATCGCAAACGCCACATCAGGGCGTGAGAGTGCATGACGACGCGCCGACTCGACGCAGTGCGCCAGTTCCGTCGCATCAGTTTTCAAAAATTTGCGACGAGCAGGCGTACTAAAAAACAGTTCGCGTACTTCAATCGTGGTGCCCACACTACGCGCCGCAGGTGATATTTCGCCCGTGCGTGCATCAATACGCCATGCATGCGGCTGGTCTGCCGTTTGGCTAATGATGGACATATCGGACACGCTGGAAACCGCTGCCAAAGCTTCGCCGCGAAAGCCCATGGTGTCCAAAGATTCGAGATCGGTGAGCGATGCAATCTTGCTAGTCGCGTGGCGTTTCAAAGCCAGCGTGAGCTGCGAGCTAGGAATGCCCGAACCGTTGTCCTCGATCACAATGCTGCGCACACCGCCTGCCAACAAGCGAAGCGTGATTTGCGTTGCGCCCGCATCGAGCGCATTGTCAATCAACTCGCGCACCACGGAAGCAGGGCGTTCGACCACTTCGCCAGCGGCAATTTGGCTAATCAGCTCATCGGGGAGTTCTTTAATTTCATTCACGGGCGGTATTGTCGCACTCGTACAATCTAAGCATGTCTGGAAACACTTTTGGCAATTTATTTGCCGTTACAAATTTTGGCGAATCCCACGGCCCAGCCATTGGCTGTGTGATTGATGGCTGCCCGCCTGGAATGTCTTTGTCCGAGGCCGATATCCAAGGCGACCTCGATCGCCGCCGTCCTGGTACAAGCCGCCACGTCACGCAGCGCGCCGAGCCTGATGTGGTTCAAATATTGTCGGGCGTGTATGAAGGCAAAACCACAGGCACACCGATTGCGCTACTCATTCAAAACACGGATCAGCGTAGCAAGGATTACACGAACATCTTGCAAAGCTTTCGGCCTGGCCATGCAGACTTCACCTACTTCAATAAATACGGCATTCGCGACCCTCGCGGTGGTGGGCGCTCATCCGCACGTCTGACTGCGCCTATGGTGGCGGCGGGCGCGGTCGCGAAGAAGTGGTTGTTTGAAAAATACGGCACGACGTTTAAAGGCTGCATGACGCAAATTGGCGAGATGCCCATTGCGTTTGAATCGTGGGAGTATGTGCCTGCGAACCCTTTCTATGCGGCGATTGCCGACGTATCCGCCTTGGAAGCCTTGATGGACGGGCTTCGCAAAGCAGGCGACTCGTGCGGCGCGCGCCTGCGGGTCGTGGCGAGCAACATGCCTGTGGGACTTGGGCAGCCGCTATTCGATAAATTGGATGCGGACATCGCCTACGCCATGATGGGCGTGAATGCGGTGAAGGGCGTGGAGATTGGCGCGGGCTTTGGCGCGGTGGCGCAGCGCGGCACAACGCATGGCGATGAGATTGAAATGCTGGACGTGGATGGGGCGAAGAGGGTTCATTTCAAAACCAATAACGCGGGCGGCGTTTTGGGCGGCATCAGCACAGGGCAAGACTTGGAAGTGAGTGTGGCGATTAAGCCGACTAGCTCGATCTTGTCACCCAAGCAATCGATTGATACGGCTGGAAATAGCGTCGAAGTCGTGACCAAGGGCAGGCACGACCCCTGCGTGGGCATTCGTGCAACGCCGATTTTGGAAGCCATGTTGGCGCTGGTGGTGATGGAGCATGCGCTGCAGCACCGTGCGCAATGCGGCGAAGCTGCTTAGGCAGCTTGGTGGATAGAAAGCACTTTCTTCCTTTCGCTGTCATGTCGGCAGCGTATTACGGTCACATAGGATTCTTTAATCCTTACCTACCTCTTTGGCTCAAAGACCTTGGGCTACCGATCCTCACCATCAGCATCTTGACGTCGATTCAGGCTTGGACACGTCTCTTTGCACCTTACGCGTGGGGTTGGCTGGCGGATACCACAGGCGAGCGCATCAAAATCTTGCGCTATAGCTCGGTCGTGGCGCTCTTGTGTTCGCTGGGTTTCCTGTGGCAAAGCGCCATTGAGACGAGCCTTGTGTGGCTGGTGCTGGTGCTTTTATTGATGTTCACGCATACCAGCTCGATGATTCCCATGACCGAAGCGGCGATGGTGCATCTAGTCAGTCCTACGGGCGCACTGGATGCCAAGCGCTATGGGCGTATTCGCGTCTGGGGTTCGATTGGTTTTTTAGTGATGGTGTTTGCGTCGGGTGCGTGGTTCGAGCGCTTTTCGATTGACCATTTTCCGTACTGGACGATTGCGTCGTTAGCAGTGGTAATGTTGGCCATTTGGTGGCTACCCAATTTGAAAGAAACCGAGCCGAGTCACAAGGGCAAACAGGGCGAGAAGCCGCTGATCTTGCCCATTGCACCGATTTTGCCAATCTTGCGCCTGCCCGAGGTGCGCTGGTTTTTTGTGAGCCAGTTCTTTCACGTGCTCGCACACATGAGCATTTATATTTTCCTTTCGCTCTACCTCGATGAACTCGGTTACAGCAAAACCTTTATTGGCCTGATGTGGGCGCTGTCGATTGTGATGGAGGTTGCGTGGTTTTATACGCAAGGGCGTTGGATTCCGAAGCTCTCGCTGCGTCAGTGGTTATTCGTCACGGCAGCCGTGATGGTGCTGCGAATGACGATGATGGCAGGAGCGCCGCAATATGTGCTCGTGCTCTTTGCGGCCCAGTGCCTGCATGCGCTAACGTTTACGGCACATCACACGGCTAGCATTGCACTCATTTCGCATCACTTCCCTGGCAATTTACGTGGACGCGGTCAAGCGCTGTTTACCTCGATTGGCTATGGTTTTACGGGTGTTACGGCTGGTTTAGCTGGCGGCTGGCTATCCACGCACTACGGACTGCAAAGTGTGTTTTGGGCGTCAAGCGTTTGTGCAGTTTTGGCCATGTTGTCTGCTTGGATGACGCTACAAAGCCCAGTGACTACATCGCCCCTTCAAACACCATCACACTGACGGTATCGCCAATTGCAACATCGCCTTGCTCGTGCGCTAAAACGATCAGCCCATTGGCCTCAACCATTGAGCTGAGTACGCCCGAGCCTTGGTTCCCCGTAATTTGAACGACTAGTTCGCCGGGTTCGTTTGTGCTCACGATGCCTCGTTGGTATTCGGTTCGGCCGGCTTTTTTGCGAATCGCTTGCGTAGATTTGGCTTGCAGCAGAGGTAGCGTTTGAGGATTCATCCCCATCATTTTTTGCAGGGCAGGGCGCACAAGTGCTAAGAAGGTCACCATCACAGCGACAGGATTCCCTGGAAGTCCGAACAAGACGGCTTTTGAGCCATCGCTTCGCTTGAGAGTACCCACGGCCATGGGGCGACCTGGCCGCATGGCGATGCGCCAAAACTCGACATCACCCAATTTGCGCATCATCGCTTTAGTGTGATCGGCTTCTCCCACGCTCACCCCGCCGCTGGTAATAACTACATCTGCGAGGCCGCAGGCCTTATGGAATATGGCTTCCAGAGCATCTTTATCGTCAGGTACCACTTGCATATCAGTGCCTAAATCAACAATCTCAACCCCCAGTTTGGTGAGCATGCCAAACATCGTGTAGCGATTGGAGTCGTAGATTGCACCTTCCCGAAGTGGCTCGCCTAGACTCAAAATCTCATCGCCCGTTGAAAAATAAGCGACGCGCAACCGTCTGAAGACGGGGATAACGGCAATGCCAAGGCTGGCAATCAAGCCTAACGCTGCGGGTGAAATGACGGCTCCTTTTGATAGCGCAACGCCGCCTTCCATCAAGTCTTCACCCGCTTTGCGGCGGTTATCGCCCGCAAATAGCGATTTGTGTGCGAAGCGGATTTTTGCGCCAGTCAATGTGACTAATTCAGACGGAACAACCGTATCACAGCCAGCGGGCATGACCGCGCCAGTGGTGATTTGCACGCACTCGTTGCTGACAACCGAACCGCTCCAAGCCTTGCCAGCTAAGGCTTTGCCGATGATGGCGAGTTCTAAAATGCCATCGCTATATCGAAAGGCGTAACCATCCATGGCGGAGTTGTCGTGCGGGGGCACGCTGATGGGAGAAATGATGTCATTCGCGAGCACTCGGCCTAATGCCGAATGAAGTGGCACATCAGCCTCGATTTCACGAATAGGCGGTACTAATTGTTGGATCTGTGCAAATGCTTCGTCAATTGACAGAGATATTTGTTCGTTTGAGTCGGTTTTCATAGGGGGAAATGGCTAGAAGTTGCCTCTAGTCAACTAAAATAGACCTCTTTTGTAACCCTGTAGCTTAAAGGTTTTGAGATGAAAGTTGGGAATGTTGTTGGTTTAGTCGGTTGGCGCGGCATGGTCGGATCAGTTTTGATTGATCGCATGATTGCTGAAGGTGATTTTGATCTCATCGAGCCGATCTTTTTTTCTACCTCTAATGCCGGTGGACGCGCCCCCGCGCAAGCTAAAAACGAAACTAAGTTGCAAGACGGTTTTGATATTGCAACGCTTAAAAAATGCGACACTATCATCACCGCGCAAGGCGGCGACTATACGACCGAGGTTTACCCCAAGCTTCGCGCTGCAGGTTGGACGGGTTATTGGATTGATGCAGCCAAAACGCTGCGAATGAACCAAGATTCGGTTATCGTGCTCGATCCCGTCAATCGCAATGTGATTGACGCAGCGCTAGCGCGTGGTGTGAAAGACTACATCGGCGGCAACTGCACAGTCAGCTGCATGCTCATGGGAGTGGGTGGTTTATTTAAAGCTGGCTTGGTTGAGTGGATGAATGCCCACACCTACCAAGCGGCTTCGGGCGGCGGCGCGGCCAACATGCGCGAGCTGATTACCCAGTATGGCTCGCTGTACCATGAGGTGAAAGACTTGCTGGATGACCCAAAATCCGCCATCTTAGAGATTGACCGCAAGATTACGAACAAGCAGCGCAATTTTTCTGCTGCTGAGACCGAGCACTTTAGAGGGATTCCACTAGGCGGAAATTTGATCCCTTGGATTGACCGCGACAACGGCGACGGTACGAGCTTGGAAGAGTGGAAAGGCGGCGCAGAGACCAATAAAATTCTGGGTCTTGGCGCTGATTTTGGTTCATCTCCAATTCCAATTGATGAGACCTGCGTTCGCGTGGGTGCCATGCGCTGCCATTCGCAGTCACTCACCTTCAAGCTTAAAAAGAATGTACCGCTGGCTGATTTGGAAGCCATTATTGCCAACGATAACGCTTGGGTGAAATATGTTCCTAACGTGCGTGAAGAGACGGAACGGCACTTGACGCCTGCGGTGGTTGCTGGTTCGCTGCAAATCCCCGTTGGACGCGTCCGTAAATTAGCGATGGGTCCTGAGTATTTGGGTGCCTTCACGATTGGCGACCAATTGCTATGGGGGGCTGCTGAGCCGCTGCGCCGTATGCTGCGAATACTTTTAGATTAAAAATATCACGGACGGCACTACAATTCTCGCTATGAAAAAAACTGTTTTCCTTGGTAGCTTGCTACTTGCATTTGGGCTAACCTTTGGCTTAAGCGCGCAGGCTTTAACCTTGGGGCGGCTGAGTGTGTTGTCTTTTTTAGGACAACCTTTGGTGGCGGAAATTGAAGTTCCAGAAATTTCACCAGAAGAATCTAACTCACTGCGTGTGGTGATTGCGAACGCCGAGGCCTTTAAATCGGCTGGGCTTGATTATTCGGCAGTCGTAGCAGAACTCAAAGTCACGGGCAAGCGCCGTGCGGATGGGCGAGCGATTTTGGAAGTGCGCGGTAGTCAAGCGATCACAGCACCATTTGTGGATTTGGTGCTAGAGATTACTTGGAATGCGGGGCGCATGCTGCGCGACTACACGGTGCTACTCGATCCGCCAGCAACACCTAACCAGGCTTTGGTTGTTCCAGCACCAACCTTGCCTATGCTGTCGTCCAGCAGTACGCCCGTAGCGCAAGCAGGCCCAGTAGTCACAACGCCGGCAGAAGGTTTTACTGTTAAGACACAGGTTATAGAGTCTGAGCTTCGCGCAAAGCCAGCGTCTGCAATCAAGCCCAAACCCAACGGACGAGATCGTTTAAAAATTAAAAAAGGCGATACGGCTGCTGCTATTGCTGAAGCTAACAAACCTGAAGGTGTTTCACTTGATCAAATGCTGGTGGCTATGCTGCGCAGTAATCCGCAAGCATTTGTTGATGGCAATGTGAATCGTTTAAAGGCTGGCGTTGTCATGGAGATGCCAACTGCAGAAGAAGCGACAGCAACTAAAGCGCTGGAAGCAAAAAATAACATCAAAGCGCAAGCACGTGACTTCAATGAGTACCGTAGAAAGCTAGCTAATAACGCTACTGCAAACTTAGACAAAGAATCGAATCGTCTTGCGTCCGGCAAAGTGGTTGCTAAGGTGCAAGATAAACAAGGCGCTGCTCCTACGGATGATCGCTTAACGCTGGCTAAGCCTACGCAAGCTGGTAAGGCTAATGCGGCAGAAGATAAGATCGCAAAAGAACGTGCGGCGGCGGATGCTGCCGCAAGATCGTCTGAGCTAAATAAAAATATTAATGAGCTCAGCAAATTAGCCGTTGCCCCAGTACCAACTCCATCGGTAGCCACGCCTGCCGCGATCGCCTCGGCTCCTAGTGTTGCTGTCCCCGTTGCTTTACCAGCGTCTGCACCGCGACCTCCTTTGCCACCACAGCCTGAGCCATCATTGTTAGATCAGGCTTTGATGCATTCGTTGGCCTTGCCCATTGCGGGAGCCACTGGATTGGCACTTTTGCTTGGGACTTTGGTTATCGTGAGGCGCCGCAGGCGTGCGCGAGCTTTTGCATCAACACAAGATTCAACTATTAGTTTTTCTCCCACACGTCAGCCACCAACTGATACGATTTTTGGTCCTATGGGTGCTAGCGAGGTGGATACGCAGGAGGCACAATCACATGCCAGCACCACGATGGTGTACGCACCGAGTCAGCTCTCGACTGTTACAGGCGATGTGGATCCCATAGCAGAGGCCGATGTTTATTTGGCATACAACCGTGATGTTCAAGCCGAAGAGATTTTGAAGGAAGCCAAGCGCAATGCGCCCAAACGGACAGATGTTCAAGTTAAACTTTTAGAAATTTATGCCAAACGCCAAGATATTGATTCTTTTGATATTGGCGCACAGGAACTTCATTTATTGACGGATGGTGAAGGGGATGATTGGTCAAAAGCCCGTATGTTGGCGCGCGATATTGGATCGGCGCATTCGCTATTTAAAGTGACTGGAGCCGCGTTCGCTGTGAGTGAGGCTGTTTCTGCAAATCAATCCGCCTACAACAACAATAGCCTTTCATTTGTCCCTCAATCTACTGCAATTAACCTATCTAATTCAGCTCCTTCGGTCATTCCAGAACCGCATACAGGGAGCGGCTTGATTGATTTTGATTTAAGCTCCTTAACACTCGATTTGCCAACACATCCAGCAGAGTTTGTACCTGCTGCGATGGATCAGGTGTCAGAAGATCCTAAACTGGCGCTTGCCGAAGAGTATCTGTCGATTGGCGATAAAGCAGGCGCCAGAGCACTTATCGAAGAAGTGATTCATCAAAACGCCCATCCGCAAATTGTGGCACTCGCGCATCAGATGCTTGCGCGGCTAGGTTGAAGTCTTTTGCGTTGGGCTTTAGGCATTAGTTATCTTGGAACAGGCTATCACGGATGGCAAAGCCAAGCGGATGGCCTGACTGTCCAAGACAAGTTAGAGACTGCACTCAACTTATTTGCCGATACTGAGGCGGAGAATCGCATTCACACGTTGTGCGCAGGGCGTACCGACTCAGGTGTTCATGGCCACATGCAAGTGGTGCATTTTGATACCGACGTGGTGCGTGACGCTTCATCGTGGATTCGAGGTACGAATACGCATCTTCCCAAAGATATTGCCGTGCAGTGGGCGAAAGAAGTCCCGCGTGAGTTCCACTGCCGAGCAAGTGCTCTGACGCGTCGTTATGCCTATGCACTTTTAGAGTCTCATGTTCGCCCGAGTTTGGACGCAAGGCGTGTGGGTTGGGCACATCGCCAACTAGAGTTAGAACCCATGCGGCTTGCCGCCAACTATTTGCTGGGAGAGCACGACTTCAGCTCGTTCCGTGCTTCTCAGTGCCAAGCGCTATCGCCTATCAAAAATTTATTGAATATTGAAATCACTTGCCGAGGCGAGCGTCATTCCGATCACGGACAACGGTATTGGCGCTTCGAGTTTGAGGGGAACGCCTTTTTGCACCACATGATTCGTAATATCATGGGTTGCTTAATTACCGTGGGGCAGGGGACAGAGTCACCCGAATGGATGAAAACTGTGCTGGATGCTAAATCTCGCAAAGTGGCTGCGCCGACATTCTCACCCGATGGGCTCTACTTTTTAGGCCCTACTTACGATGCAAAATGGGGACTGCCCACCACGCCAATATTCGCCTACGGACTGATATGACAAAAATAAAAATTTGCGGACTCACCAGAGAGCAAGACGTTGATGCGGCAGTGCTTGCAGGCGCAGACGCGATTGGCTTTGTGATGTATGCGCCCAGTCCAAGAGCGGTATCTATAGAACGTGCCACCATACTTGCCAAGCGTTTGCCACCTTTTGTGACCCCCGTTTTGCTCTTCGTCAATGAGCTAGAGGCCAATATCCATAAGGCCTGCGAGGCCATTCCTACTGCGCTTTTGCAGTTTCATGGCGATGACGACTTTGAGACACCTGATTTTTGCGCCTCTTACAAGCGACCATTTATAAAAGCCGCACGTATTCCTATCGGTGCGGAAACTGGTTTTGACCTCGTAAAATACGCTCTAGCTTACAAAGACGCATCAGCAATCTTGCTGGACACGCTCGTCACAGGTTACGGCGGCGGCGGCAAAACATTTAACTGGAATTCATTCAATTGGTCACAGCTTTCAACAAACGTCAGCCTTCCCCTCGTTTTGAGTGGTGGATTGACGCCTGCAAATGTCGCCCAAGGCATAGCCCTCGTTAAACCGTGGGCGGTGGATGTCAGCTCGGGCGTAGAAATAGCTGACCTCAAGGGGATCAAAGATCCTCAAAAAATCACCAACTTCATTCATGCTGTGCGCCTTGCTGACGCAGCCATTTAATCTTTTTATGTACGCTTACCAACAACCCAATAGCACTGGCCACTTTGGCCCTTATGGCGGCAGTTTTGTCTCTGAGACTCTCACTCATGCCATCAATGAGCTCAAAGACGCCTATGCCAAATACCAGCACGATCCAGAATTCATTCGAGAATTCAAATACGAATTAGCGCATTTTGTGGGTCGACCATCTCCTGTGTACCACGCGGCTCGTATGAGCCAAGAGATGGGCGGTGCGCAAATCTATTTAAAGCGCGAAGATTTGAATCACACAGGCGCGCACAAGATCAACAACACCATCGGGCAAGCCATGCTGGCCAAGCGTATGGGCAAGCCGCGCATCATTGCCGAGACGGGTGCTGGGCAGCACGGCGTGGCGACAGCGACGATCTGCGCGCGCTATGGCCTTGAGTGCATTGTTTATATGGGCTCGGAAGACATCAAGCGCCAAAGCCCCAATGTGTACCGCATGAAACTCTTGGGTGCAACGGTTGTGCCCGTGGAGTCAGGTAGCAAGACGCTCAAAGATGCGCTCAACGAAGCGCTGCGCGATTGGGTGACTAACGTCGAAAACACCTTCTACATCATTGGCACGGTGGCAGGGCCGCATCCCTATCCAATGATGGTGCGTGACTTCCAAAGCGTGATTGGCGAGGAGTGCCTGACGCAAATGCCTGAGCACCTTGCACATTTAGGCAAAGACAAGCAGCCAGATGCCGTCGTGGCTTGCGTGGGCGGCGGTAGTAATGCCATGGGCATCTTTTATCCGTACATCAAGCACGAAAAGACCCGTCTGATTGGTGTGGAAGCTGCGGGCTTGGGCATTGAAACGGGCAGGCATGCGGCATCCATTATTGGTGGCACACCTGGCGTACTGCACGGCAATCGCACGTATCTGTTACAAGATAACAACGGGCAAATCATCGAGACGCACTCCATCAGTGCTGGGCTGGATTACCCAGGCGTTGGCCCTGAGCACGCTTGGCTGCACGATATTGGCCGTGCGGAGTACGTTGGCATCACCGACGATGAAGCACTGGCCGCTTTCCACTACCTTTGCCGCATTGAAGGCATCATCCCCGCGCTGGAGTCTAGCCATGCCGTTGCACATGCCATGAAAATGGCAAAAACCATGCGTACCGACCAATCAATTTTGGTCAATCTTTCTGGACGTGGTGATAAAGATATTGGCACTATTGCGGATGTGTCGGGCGCTGATTTCTTCTGCCGCCCCAGCTGCAAAGTGCAATCGGCAAAAACAACAGAATCGTCCGTGGAGTTCAAGCGATGAGCCGCATCCAAAATACTTTTGAACGGCTGAAGGCGGATGGTCGAAAAGCACTGATCCCTTACGTCACGGCAGGTTTTCCTTTTGCCAATATCACACCCCAGCTCATGCACGGCATGGTCGAGGCGGGTGCGGATGTCATTGAGCTGGGCGTTCCCTTTAGCGACCCGATGGCCGATGGACCCGTGATTCAAAAAGCAGGCGAACGCGCTTTGGCGCTTGGCATTGGTATGGTGCAAGTACTCGCGATGGTGGCGCAGTTCCGAAAAGACGACGATAAAACGCCTGTTGTGCTGATGGGTTATGCCAATCCTGTTGAAAAGTACGATTTGGTTCATGGCAAGGGTGCTTTTATTAGTGATAGCGCTAAAGCTGGCGTGGATGGTGTCTTGGTCGTGGACTACCCGCCAGAAGAGTGCGAGCAATTTGCAGCAGATCTACGTAGCCACAACATGGATTTAATCTTCTTGCTTGCACCAACATCAACCGATGAGCGTATGGCGCTGGTGGGACGCATTGCTAGCGGCTATGTGTACTACGTCTCGCTCAAAGGCGTGACTGGCTCTGGTGCATTGGATGTGGATGCGGTGGCAAGCGCTATTCCGCGAATCAAAGCGCATGTGACGATTCCTGTTGGCGTGGGCTTTGGTATTCGTGATGCTGCCACGGCGCGTGCCATTGGCAATGTGTCGGATGCGGTCGTGATTGGCACCAAGATTATTCAACTACTAGAAGACCAATCGCACGAAAAAGTGGTGCCAACGGCTGTGCAATTTTTGCGCGAAATTCGAGTCGCACTCGATAAGGAATAAATCATGTCTTGGTTATCGTCAAAAATTCTCGGCAACAAAATTGACGCTTCGGATGCCGTAGAGCGCCGTAGCGTCCCAGAAGGTTTGTGGTTCAAATGCGCCTCTTGCGAAGCCGTTTTATACAAAACCGACTTAGAGAAAAGCCAAAATGTCTGCCCAAGCTGCTCGCACCACATGCGGATTGGTGCAAGAGCGCGGCTAGAACAATTTTTAGATCCTGTCTCTGCGCATTCGACGCATGAAGAGATTGGCGCAGAAGTCACGCCGATCGACCCTCTCAAATTCACCGACTCTCGCAAATACCCCGTCCGAATTAAAGAAGCGCAAAAAGCCACATCTGAGACAGATGCTTTGGTTGTGATGTCGGGATCGGTACTCGGCGTGCCGCTTGTGGTGGCTTGTTTTGAGTTCGAGTTTATGGGCGGCTCCATGGGCTCCGTGGTAGGTGAGCGTTTCGTACGCGGTGTCGAATTTGCAATCAAAAACAAACTGCCTTTCGTCTGCTTCACCGCGACGGGTGGGGCACGGATGCAAGAAGGTTTGCTTAGTCTCATGCAGATGGCCAAAACCAATGCCTCACTCACGCGCTTGGCTAAAAAGAAGTTACCTTACATCAGCGTCTTAACCGACCCGACGATGGGCGGCGTGAGCGCTGGATTTGCCTTTCTCGGCGATATCGTTATTGCTGAACCCAAAGCGTTGATTGGCTTTGCAGGCCCACGCGTGATTGAAAACACCGTTCGTGTGAAATTGCCAGAAGGCTTCCAGCGCGCAGAATTTTTGATGCAAAAAGGCGCGGTGGACATGATCGTCGATCGTCGCCAGTTGCGCCAAACGATAGCCAACTCACTTGCCATGCTTCAGCGTCTGCCTGCTGAAGCGGTTCAATCCGTTTAAAAAAATAAAAATATGACTGACATTGTTCTAGACACTAATCAACTCATCGCCGAGCGCCGCGAAAAGCTGAAAGCGCTACGTGCGAGTGGCAATATCGCCTTTCCGAACGACTTTAAGCCAACTCATAAAGCAGAGGCGCTTTTTGAAAAGTACGACGTAATCGAAAAAGATGAGTTGAAGTCGATGAATATCGAGGTTGCTGTTGCAGGTCGCATGATGCTCAAGCGAGTGATGGGGAAGGCCAGTTTTGCGACCCTGCAAGATGCGTCGTTTGGCACGTCTAATGGCCATATCCAAATTTATGTGACGAGCGACTCTATTGGTGCGGATGCGCACGATGCCTTCAAGCATTGGGATTTAGGCGACATCGTGGCTTGCACGGGCACGCTCTTCAAAACCAAAACAGGCGAGCTGTCGGTTCACGCGACCGAAGTACGCTTGCTGACCAAAGCGCTGCGCCCGATGCCAGATAAGTTCCACGGCGTGGCGGATCAAGAGGTCAAATATCGCCAGCGCTATATCGATTTGATGACCGATGTTGAAACACGCAAGCGCTTTATGGCAAGGTCAAAAGCCGTGGCTTCGATTCGCGACTTTATGCTTCAGCACGAATTTTTAGAAGTTGAAACGCCCATGCTGCACCCGATTCCAGGCGGTGCCAATGCCAAGCCGTTTAAGACGCACCACAACGCGCTAGACCAAGAAATGTTCCTGCGCATTGCGCCTGAGCTGTATTTGAAGCGCCTAGTGGTGGGCGGTTTTGATCGTGTGTTCGAGATCAACCGGAACTTCAGAAACGAAGGCATCAGCGTTCGCCACAACCCCGAATTCACCATGATGGAGTTCTACGCGGCGTATTGGAACTATCAAGATTTGATGACGTTTACCGAAGACTTGATTCGCCATGCCGCGATGAAGGCTGTGGGCACGCTTCAACTCACCTACGCACACCAAGGCATCGAGAAGCCAGTTGATTTGAGCCTGCCGTTTGAACGCATCACCATCCGTAACGCCATCATTAAATACACGGAAGCGGGCGCGAACGGTGAGGGCGGCGCGAGCGCCACGGTCGATAACGCGGCGTGGCTCATCGAAGCACTCAAAAAGCTCGGTTTCAAAGAAGAGAAAGATCGCTTGAGCACCCGTAGCTTGGCTAGCCTGCAAGTGCTGTACTTTGAGGAAACGGTTGAAGAGAAGCTCTGGCAACCCACCTTCATCATGGAGCACCCAACCGAAATCTCACCGTTGGCTCGTGCCAGCGACAGCAATCCCGAAATCACGGAGCGCTTCGAGCTCTACATCACAGGTCGCGAATTTGGCAATGGCTTCTCCGAGCTGAACGATGCCGAAGAGCAAGCCGCACGCTTCCAAGCGCAGGCAAATGCCAAAGACGCAGGCGACGACGAAGCCATGTATTACGACCAAGATTTCGTCCGCGCCTTAGAGTACGGTTTACCTCCCACAGGTGGCTGCGGTATCGGTATTGATCGCTTGATGATGCTGCTGACCAACAGCGCCAGCATCCGTGATGTGATTTTGTTTCCTGCGCTTAAACATCAACCTTGATTCAAAGATCAATATGAAAATTATCATCTTGGGCGCCAGCGGCTTAGTCGGTCGTGGTGTTTTGCGCGAGTGTTTGCTCGATAGCGAGGTCTCCGAGGTCAAACTTATTGGGCGCTCCAAGATCGATCCCGCATTTCATATTCCCACCACGAAGCTGTCCGAATTAGTCATGCCTGATATGTTTGACTACTCAAAAATTGAATCCGAGCTGTCTGGCTTTGACGCTTGTTTTATTTGCTTAGGCATCGCGGCAAAAGATATGGCAAATGAAGCCCAATACGAGCGCATTACCTATAAATTGACCATGGCTGCGGCTGAGGTCTTAGCTAGGCTGAACTCCAACATCACCATCACTTATGTGTCGGGTGCGGGTACGGACGGAACAGCGCAAAGCAAGTCGCTTTGGATGCGGGTGAAGGGGCAGGTGGAGCAGGCCTTACTCGCCTTGCCGATCAAACAAGCGGTGATGTTTAGACCGCTCGCTGTCCAAGCCGTGAATGGTGAGATTGCACGAAACGGGCTTTACCGTGTTGGATTTTTTCTAGGCTCACCATTCATCACGCTACTTCGCAAGTTGCTTCCTAGCAAGATTGTGACGACCGAACAAATGGGGCGCGCCATGCTGTCTATTGCCAAGCGAGGTAGCGATAAACGCGTGCTGGAGAGCGCGGATATCGCGCAGTTTTAGAATCACGCCATGTTATTTGCTCTCGATATCGGCAATTCCCGTTTGAAATGGGCGTTGTACGAAACCCCTCACCCCTCTAGCCCGCTCGTGGCGCAGGGTGTTTGCTTTTTGGAGAACATCGAACAGCTGGCAGAAAATGATTGGTCAAATCTGCCAGTACCTACGCACATCTTGGGCTGCATTGTTGCCGGTGATGCCATCAAAGGTCGGGTTAAAGAGCAGTTAGAGATTTGGGACACCGCGCCGCAGTGGGTTGTTTCAAGCGAAGCAGAGGCTGGCGTGACCAATGGCTACGACTCTCCAATGCGGCTTGGTAGCGACCGCTGGGTAGCCATGATTGGTGCTCGGCAACGCCTTATCCAGCAAGGCTTGGCGAGCATGCCTCTGGTGGTTGTCATGGTTGGTACGGCCGTCACTGTGGAGGCAATTGATCCATCTGGCAAGTTTTTAGGCGGCTTCATCATCCCAGGTCACGGCATCATGCTGAAAGCTTTAGAGTCAGGCACGGCGGGTTTGCATGTGCCTACAGGCGAAGTTGTGCCATTCCCTACCAATACCAGCGACGCGCTCACCAGCGGCGGCACATACGCGATTGCTGGCGCGGTTGAGCGGATGATGAATCATGTCAGGCAGCGCTGCGGGCAAGAGCCCCACTGCATCATGACGGGCGGCGCAGGCTGGAAAATGGCACCCAGCATGAGCACGTCGTTTGAATTGGTTGATAACTTGATTTTTGATGGTTTGCTGGCCATCGCAGAGACACGATTTAAAGCTTAGCTAGCCGCGCCAGTGCCAAATTAAGCGTCTCGTCTTTCTTAGCAAAACAAAATCGAACCACCCGCTGGTCGAACCCATTGCCATAAAAAGCTGAGAGCGGAATCGCCGCCACGCCAATTTCAGTCGTGAGCCACTTGCAAAACTCGGCTTCTGATAAATCCGACACTTCAGTAATGTCCACGCACTGAAAATAGCTGCCTTCTGATGGCAAAATTTTGAACTTAGTTTTGACAAGGCCTGTACGGAACAATTCACGCTTCTTTTGATAAAAAGCGGGCAGAGAGAGGTAAGGCTCTGGATTGGCTAAATAGGCCGCCAAGCCATACTGGACGGGCGTATTGACAGTAAAGACGTTGAACTGATGCACTTTTCTAAACTCAGTCGTCAAGCTAGCAGGCGCGCAGACCGTGCCGACTTTCCAGCCCGTCACATGGAAGGTTTTACCAAAACTGGAGACGATGAAGGCACGATCAGCAAGTCCTAAAAATCTAGCCGCGCTTTGATGCGTATTGCCATCAAAGACCATGTGCTCATAGACTTCGTCACTAATCAAAAAGATGTTGGTGGGCTCCAAAATCTCTTGTAGTTGCAGCATCTCGGCTTCAGTCCAAATGGTCGCGCTGGGGTTGTGCGGCGAGTTAATCAAGATAGCTCGGGTCTTTGGCGTAATGGCGGCACTAATTTTTTCAAAATCTGGTCTAAAAGTTTTAGGTGTCAGCGGTACGCGCACGACCACGCCGCCTGCCAGTTCGATATTGGGGACATAGCTGTCGTAGCAAGGCTCTAAAACGATCACCTCATCGCCTGCTTTCACAATAGCCAAAATGATGGTGATGATGCCTTGCGTGGCACCAGCTGTCACGGTGATTTCGCTATTCGGGTCATAGCGCTTGTCGTGCAGTGCGAGTACCTTATCGGATACCGCTTGGCGCAAAGAGGGGATACCTACCATTGGCGGATATTGATTCAGACCTTGCTGCATGGCGCTTGTGACGGCATCCACTAAATGGGGGTCGCAGTTGAAGTCAGGGAAGCCTTGGCCTAGGTTGACGGCGTTTTTTTCAGCCGCCAAAGCCGACATGACGGTGAAGATAGTTGTGCCAACAGCTGGCAATTTGGTTTGAATAGCGGGTGTGGTCATGAGTTCAGGGAGTTCAGAGATTTATGGGTTCAGGGCTTTATCAATGTCAGATTTTGAGAGCTCGGGCGCAAGCGCCATGGCGAACGAATAGACGAAATTACGCAAATAGGCACCGCGTTTGAAGGCGATTCTAGTCACATTTTTACCAAACAAATGGCCTGCAGGCCTTATCTGTAGTGGCTTAGCGGGCATTGATTGTTCTGAAATTTCATCCCGTATGGCCATTTCAGCCAAAATGCCAACGCCCATGCCCGATAGCACGTAGGTTTTGATCACGTCGGAGTCAATCGCTTCTAGCGCAATGCGCGGATGGAGTTTTGCTGCATGGAAGGCTGCATCAATTTTGGTTCTACCCGTAAAGGTGGGGTGATAAGTAACGAGTGGATGCTCGGCCAATTCGGCCAGCGAAATCTGTTTTTTGCTAGCTAGCGGATGATCCTCTGGCATCACCAGCATGTGCTGCCATTCGTAGCAGGGAAGGGTGACTAGCTCAGAGTAGTCCGCCAACGACTCGGTTGCGATGCCAATTTCGGCGGTTTCGTCAATCAACATGCGCGCCACTTGGTTCGGATTGCCTTGGTGCAGACTAACATTGACCTTGGGGAACTCAGCTCGCAAGCGACTAATGGGTGCAGGCAAGACGTACCGCGCTTGCGTATGTGTGGTCGCAATACTCAGCGTTCCACTGTCCTCTGCCGTGTACTGCTCGCCAATACGGCGTAAATTACCCAGTTCGCGCATGATGATCTCAACCGTTTTCAACACTTCCTGCCCTGGCTCGGTCAAGGCTTTAATGCGTTTACCGTGCCGAACGAAGATATCAACGCCCAGTTCTGCTTCTAACTCCAAGATGCTTTTGGATACGCCAGGCTGGCTCGTGTGCAGCGCTTTGGCTGCCTCTGTGAGGTTGAGGCCGCGCCGTGCGACCTCTTGCACAAAGCGAAGTTGATGTAAATTCATGCGTGTTTCATCATTTTTTAACTTAACCTGTATTGCGAAGTCCAGCCGCTATCCCATTGATTGTCATATGAATTCCAAGTTTCACTCTATCATCGGCTTTGCCTGCACGGTAACGCTTCATGAGTTCGACTTGCAGGTGATGCAGCGGATCAATGTAAGGGAATCGGTGTTCGATCGAACGGGCGAGTGTTGGGTTGCCAGCTAGACGTTTCTTTTGCCCCGTGATGAGATTGAGTGCGTCCGTCGTACGCAGCCACTCGCCCTGCATGAGCGCAAAAATTTTCTCGCGCAGCTTCTTGTTGGGTACCAACTGCGCGTAATGCGCGGCAAGCGCTAAGTCGCTTTTTGCCAGCACCATGTCTAAATTAGAGAGCAGGGTGCGAAAAAATGGCCAGTCACGGTACATGCTTCGCAGCAGGGCAAGATTCGCTTTATTGGCGCTCATAGCCATGACGGCGCTACCAAAACCGTACCAACCAGGCAGCGACATGCGGCATTGTCCCCAGCTAAAGCTCCACGGAATGGCGCGTAAATCCTCAATTGCCTGATTTGCCTTACGCGAGGCAGGGCGAGAGCCAATATTGAGCTCGGCAATTTCACGAATTGGCGTGGCACTAAAAAAGTAATCGCTAAACCCAGTCGTTTCGTAGACCAAGCTTCGGTAAGCCTTCATGCTGTTATTGGAGAGCGTTTGCGCCATCGCTAAAAACTTATCTGAGGCGATATGCGTGGGAGCGAGCAAACTGGCCTCTAGCGTTGCCGCAACCAAGGTCTCTAAATTACGCCTTCCCAGCTCAGGATTGGCGTATTTAGAGCCAATCACTTCGCCTTGCTCGGTCAGGCGAATTTGACCCCGCACGGTATCAGGTGGTTGCGCCAAGATCGCTTGATAGCTGGGGCCACCGCCACGCCCCACCGTTCCACCGCGACCATGGAACATCCGTAGCCGAATCGGGCTTGACGGGCAAATCGTGTCAAACAGTGCTGTGATGGACACTTCCGCGCTGTAGAGCTCCCAGTTGCTGGTAAAAATGCCGCCATCTTTATTGCTGTCGCTATAGCCCAGCATGATGTCTTGCTCGCTGTATTGATGCGCCGCGCCGCGCTGCACCATCGCCAAAATGCCGGGTAGGGCATAGAAATCCCGCATGATGGGTGCCGCTTGCCGTAAATCTTCAATGGTTTCAAACAGTGGGACCACGATTAAATCTGCGCAGCCCGATCCTGAACTTGCGCCACTTAAAGTGCCTTGGAACAATCCCACTTCTTTTTGCAGCACCAGCACTTCCAGCAAATCGCTGACGCTCTCTGTATGGCTAATGATGTAGTGCCGAATGGCCTCTGCACCCAATTCACGGCGTAACTTGTACGCCATTTCAAAAATGCCGATTTCGCTTTGCGCCAGCTCCGAATATTCGGTATGCGGCACGCGCAGCGGCCTAGGATCATCCAGCGTTTGCAACAGCAGGGCGCGCTTGCCCGACTCATCAAGCCCTAGGTAATCTTGGCATTGACCTGCGCCCGCCATCAACTCCGCCACAACGGCGGCGTGCTTGTCCGAACTTTGGCGCAAATCGACCGTTGCCAAATGAAAACCGAACACCTGAACCGCACGAATGAGCGGGTGCAGCCGATACTGTGCTAGTGCGGAGTCGTGATGGAGGGCAAGCGATGCTTCAATCGTTTGCAAATCGGCAAGAAAATCAGCAGGCAACGCATAGGCGTTTTGCGGCTTCACCGCATGGCGCGAAGCCTCGCCGCCCGTCAAATGCGAGAGCGCCGCCGCCAAGCGGGCATAAATACCAATCAAAGCACGGCGATAGGGCTCGTCACGGCGGTGCTCGCTGGTATCGGGCGAGCTATCGGCCAGCTGCTGCATGGCAGGCGAAATACCCGTCAGCATGGTTGATAGCGAGAGCTCGCCGCCCAAATAATGCACTTCGGTGAGATAGTGACGCAGCACTAATTCGCATTGGCGGTGCAGGGCGTAATCGAGCGTCGCCTTATTGACGTTGGGGTTGCCATCGCGGTCACCGCCCATCCACTGTCCCATACGCAAAAAGGGCGCAAGCGGCTTGGTTTGCCCCAGCGCATTTTCTAAAGCGCCATACAGCTTAGGGATTTCACGCAAAAAAGTCGATTCGTAAAACGAGAGCGAGTTATCCACTTCGTCCTCAACCGTAAGCTTGCTAAGCCGAAGTAGGCGAGTCTGCCAAATCTGCAGTACCAACACTCGGATTCGCGCATCAACAGCTGCCAAGGCCTTAGGCGCAAGGGCATCACGGGGCTGCTGCAAGGCCACAATCTCATCTCGCTCCATCAAGAGTTTGGCAATCGCTCGTTCAGCGTCTAAAACGCTCTTACGCTGTACTTCGGTTGGGTGCGCCGTTAAAACGGGGGAAATATAGGCGTTCGATAAAAATTGCGCAATCTTGCTGTGTGGAATTCGCGCGGCATCTAGGCGCTTGAGCGAACTATCCAAACTGCCTTCGCGCACACTTCCTGCACGGTCATGTACCAGACCGCGGCGCAAATGGTGCTGGTCTTCCGCTAGATTGACCAAGTGGCTGAAATAGGTGAACGCCCTGATCACCTGCACGGCTTGGTCGCTGGTGAGCGATTTGAGCAACTTGGTGATGCTGACCTCTGCGGCTGGATCTGGATTGCGCCGAAAGGCAACCGACTGCAGCCGAATCCGCTCCACTAACTCAAAGGCAGAGATGCCATCCTGCTCGCGAATGATGTCGCCCAAGATTTTCCCGAGGAGGCGGATGTTTTGTTTGAGCGGTAGGTCTTTTTTCATTGATTCGTGTTATTTTACATTATTTAACATAATATAAATTGTGTTATTTTTTCAAGGAGTCAACTTTAGGTTTGAGCTAAAGGTATTTGTATTCATTTGTAATTTTCTGAATTTAGTGTTTGACCAATCTTGCGCCATATCTTTGTAACGACTAGAAAAAACCAAACCGCTTTGCCCTGTCTGATAAATGAATTCAGATTTTTCTAAGTCTGATAAATCGTAAACGGCACGCAGTGAAGCCGCGTGACGATTCGCAAATGGACGGTCAACTTCATTCAAATAGTACTGGCCTACGTTTGGCGTGAACGGATCACCGACGCTTGGCACCGTGACCGTAAAGAAGTTTTTAAGCACGGGAACGCTGCTAAAAGGCTTGTGGCTCGACAAGGCTACGTGAATTTTCCCCCAGCTCCAAAGGCTGACATCTTTGCCATATTGGTCGCCCAGCTTGTTTAAAACGGCATCAAAAGCCGCTGTATAGCGCTCGGTACAGCTTTGCGGTGCGCACCAAGCTTTGCTGCCTTTGCCTTGATCCGCAGCGATCATTTCCTCGATGCCTTGGCGGAATTGACGTTTGCCGTAGAGGGTTTTAAGTTTTGCTGCGCCTAGCTTGTCGCCAAGCAAATGACGCGTTAATTCGTCAGCCCACAAGTTGACGACCGTGCCAGCGACCGTTTCCTTAGACATTGTTCCGTCGTAGTTTTTAAGCTGTGCTTGCACGGCTGCTGCCATCGGATGATCGGATTGAATGCTTCTAATCGTTGGCAGCAGCTTTTGAGCTGCCAGCGATACGTGATCTTGCAGCGTACTTTGAGTCGTTGCCGCCGTGTGTTTAGGCGTTGCAGCTAAAAGTGCTTCGATGCGGTCATAGCGATAGGACTGCGCCCAATCTTGCCCAATGAAATACGGGTAATCGTCGCTATGAATCTTTTGATTGGCCGTGGCATGCCAGCCTTTCTTATCAATGGCAGCGTGCCGAACTTCAGGTGTTTTATCGTAAGGCAACCAACCAGCCCAGTCGTACTTCGCTTCCCAGCCAAGGCTTGGGGCTACGCCTTTGATGTCATCCGCGCTATGGCGCTGCGGCACTTTACCCGCCGCTTTGTACATGGTTTGCCCAGTCGTATCCGCCATCACAATGTTTTGCATGGGCGAGTGATTGGTGCTATAGGCTTGCTCTAAGTCGCTAACAGTCTTGGACTGCATCACTTTAACAGCTGAGACGGCTGTCAGGTTATCGGCATCTAGCGCCGCCCAGCGCAGCGCCACAGCGTATTTGGCTTTGTTCAAAATCGGCTCGTAAGCACTTTGCGCATCGCTCACCACTGGGCCGTGGCGCGTGCTGCGGACGGTGTATTTCACATCGCCCTGCTTTTTAACCTTGATGACCTCCTCGCGCTCGGTAAATGCCGCAAAGCCTGTGGGCGTGCGGTATTGCTTGGGATTGGCGGGGTCAATTTGCTCTAAATACAAATCTTGCGAGTCAGGCCCCGTATTCGTAAAACCCCACGCCGCTGTTGCTGTACGACCCAAAATCACAAACGGCAAGCCTGGCAAGGTGGCGCCAATGGCATCGACTTCTGATGATTTAAGGTGTGCAAAGTACCAAACCGCAGGTGCGCTCAGAGCCAAATGGGGGTCGTTAGAGAGCAGCGGCTTGCCTGATGCGGTGCGGCTGCCAGAAATCACCCAATTGTTTGAACCGCGGCTGTCAATTTGCCCAAGACTGGTCGCCCAATCGTTGATATCACGGCCTAAAGAAGCACTAAACGAATCGCTGTAAGCCATATCCAGCTTGGCCTGCAGGCCATGCCCCGTAAGGCTTGCCGCCTTTGGTGCAGGCTTAGCAAACACATCCAAGTCTTTGTAAATTTTAGCCAAATCAAGCTTGGTAGCGGGCGACTCCTTGCCATATGCAGGCATCATTTGCCAGAGTTCCTGTGTGGAGAGCACTTGCAGGCTGGATAAACGTGCAAATTCTGCGCCCCAATTGCCGCCCAAATCGAGCGCCATCATCAGCGCCCAGCCCACGCTGTCCGTGGCTTCCCACTTGCCTGGCTTAGTTCCCAAAATGTGGAATTCTGGCGGCAGCGCTTGACTACCAAATCCCGAGTTTTTGGCGTGAAATCCATTAATGCCCTCGGCATAGGCTTCCAGTGCGGCGCGTGCATCGGCAGGATAGTTGGCGTATTGCGCTTTGGCCGCTTGCACAATGCCTAGCGTTCGCATCAGTTTGTCGGTCTCCAGCGTCGCAGCGCCCAAAATTTCAGATAGCTCACCATGCATGACTCGGCGGTTGAACTCTAGTTGCCAGCTACGCTCTTGGGCATGCGTGTAGCCCATCGCTCGCCATACGTCCAGTGTATTTTTTGCCTCGATATGCGTGACATCAGACAAATCACGTTTGATACTGACCTCCCCGATAAGCCCAGCCAGTTTGGCTTCGCCGCTCAGTGTCGGGAATGATTTGTAGATATAAATGCCGATGGCTAAAACAATCAGTAACACTAAAACGGCAATCAATTTACCAAAACGCGCTAGCCAAATTTTCATTTTTATCTCCAGTTTTTAATATTTAAAGCTCATCCCACAGCAGCATGGCATCCGATCCGTCGCATAGTAATCGCACGGGCGCACCAAACGGCAGCATCACCTTGGTGGGCACGTGACCAAACGGCAAACCAGTCAAGACTGGAATTTTGAGTTGGCTGCGAAGCCTTGCCACCACGCTCGCCATATTGAATCCCTTGTCGTGCGGGTAAAGCTTGGACTCGGTAAATTGCCCCAGCACAATCGCTTTTTGCTCGGCCAAGATACCCGCATTTAGCCACTGCGTCAGCATGCGTTCAATGCGGAAAGGCGACTCGCCCGTATCTTCAAACCAAAGCACGCCACCTTTGATTGGCGGCATGTAAGGCGTACCAATCAAACTGGTGAGAACGGATAAGTTGCCGCCCCATAGAGTGGAGTCCTTGATGGACAAGGGCTTCAAGGCATATTGCGCGCACAAAGCCCGATCAGCTTGAGTCCTTTTGGGTAGCGCCCACCCTGCCCCTTCGTTTTGCCCAAGCAGCACGTCGTCAAAACACGCCTCGGTGATGTCGTCAACGATGCCTTTGGATGTGTCCACGCCAAAATCAGCAATCAAGCTCGCGCCGCTAATCGTGGCCACGCCCGCGTCCATTCCCATTTTTGCAAACAATGCTGCTTGAAACGCCGTGAAGTCGCTGTAACCCATCCAGTGCGTTCGGCTGGCAATAGATTTAGCGATTTGCTTGTAGTTAATTTGCGGCAAAATTCGCGTCAGTCCATAGCCGCCGCGCGTGATGAGCGTCAAGTCAGCACCGCTGGAAGCCGCTCTGGATATAGCCTGCAGGCGAGTTGCGTCGTCACCCGCAAAGCGCTCGTGACTTGTCAAAGCGTCTTTGTCAACTTCAACTTGATGGCCTTGCGATTCAAGCCTTTTGATGCCGCGCTTGAACCCTGCTTTGTCGCGCACGGCGCCTGCTGGGGAGTAAATGTAGATATGAGCCATATAGATAAAAGTGTTGAACGATTATCCTTTGGCTAATGCTCTTTTCGTTCTAAAGAAATTACTTAGTAGTTCGCCGCACTCTTGTCCAAGCACCCCGCCCTGTACTTCGGTTTGGTGGTTAAAAGTTGTGTCAAACACATTGAGCAATCCGCCAGCAGCACCCGTCTTGGGATCGCTTGCACCGTAGACCACACGGCTAATTCGTGCATGAATCATGGCTGCCGCGCACATGGCGCAAGGCTCTAGCGTGACAAAGAGTTCGCAATCAGGCAGTCGATAGTTTTGCAAAACTTGCCCTGCCGCGCGTAATGCCAGCACCTCCGCGTGTGCGGTGGGGTCGTGTAGGCCAATCACCGCATTGCTTCCAGACGCAATGACATCGCCATCCTTAACCAGTATGGCTCCCACAGGCACCTCGCCGCGAAGCCCCGCCTGCCTTGCCTGGGCGAGGGCGAGTTGCATGAAGCGGTCATCGGGTTGGTTCATTGCCTACCTCGGCATCCCAAAATGAACCAAAATCGCGTCCTCTACAGCCTTCATATCAAGCTTCGATAAAGTACTAATTAGGTTTTTTAGGCGCGACTTATCCGCAGCCATAATTTGATCGGTCATCGCTTTACTTTTTTGATCGCCAACCGTCACAATCGCCTCGCCTGGGTATTGGCGTTCGGCGTTAGAAGTCATGGGGACAACCACGACGCGTGCCAAATTGCGGTTAGCCGCATCATTACTGATGATGACTGCTGGGCGGGTTTTGCGAATCTCACTGCCAATGGCTGGATCAAACTCAACCCACCACACTTCACCGCGTTTCATTGGCCATATCACCAGCAAGCGCATTGCACCACTCTGTGGCCTCATCTTCTCGCGCTTTGTCCGCCGCCATTGCTCGGTAGCCATCATCTAAGGCGCTACCCATCACGCGAGGTCTAAGCAAGTCTTCAATAAATTGGCTCCGATGTCTTTGGCTGACCACTCGGCATAAGCCCTCATAGACAGGCTCATCAAGCGTAATCGTCATTCTTTTGTGCATAAAAACTCCATTCATGCGTTGTGTGCATAGTGCATTATGCCAGTAGACGTTTTAACTTTTCAATCGCGCTGTCGGGTGTTGTGAGCACGGGTACGCCACAGGCTGCTTCCACCATCGGTTTGCAGTGTGCCATGCTGTACTGTGCGAGGGCAATCACTTTTGCGCCGCGCTTGACTAAATCCCGTGCCGCTTCTACAACCAGCTTGTCGTGCGTGGCCACATCACCCGCGTTCAAAGCCGCCATCGCACCTTCGGCTAATTTCATCTCTAAGTTCACGTCTGTCGAAAACTCGTCAGGCATGCTAGTCAAAGTGGGCGCAAAGCTGGAGACCAAGCCCAGAATTTGACCGTTCATTTTCCCGCGCTCACCGACCAACGCAACCGCTTGCTCAATCATGGCTTCGTTCGGTTTGAGTACAGGAATTTTTTGAACAACCGCCACGGCCTCAATGCACGAACCAAATGCCGAGCAGGTAAACAAAATTGCATCCGCGCCGCAGTCTACGGCGTACTGAGCGAGGCGTTGAAAGCGCTCGTGCATGAGTGCATCTAAGCCTGTGCCTGGCGCTTTGGCTTCGATGGCGGCCAAGTCATTGGACAAGCTGTCGTCTTGCAGATTCATGCGGTTTGCTTCGGGCCACAGCCGAATCATGGCGGCGTTAATGGGGGCAACGGAGTGCGGAAGCGCGTGAATGAGGGTGATGCGAGGAGTTTTCATAGGCTTGATTTTGCCTCAAGCATAGGATTGAAGGCACGCAATTGCTCCAAAGTCGGAATGCCCAGTCGCCCACCGCGCTTGGTGCATTTAAGCGCGGCTGCGCGACTTGCAAAATCAATCGCTTGCGCATTAGGCTGGCCTTGTGCCAGCGCCAGCGCCAGTGCGCCGTGCCACGTGTCTCCCGCCGCCAACGTATCCACCACCACTACTTTTGGTGAAGGCGCATGGTGCACGGCTGTACCATCAAACCAATATGTGCCTTTGCCGCCTAGCGTTACACCGACGATGCTGTTGCGGCCACCAAAGCAGCTTTGCAAAGCTGTACCAACGTTAGAGGCCTCTAACATTTGCCCGCTCAATTTTGCAAGCATCGGTTCGCTCAAAACAGGATGCGTAGCGGCATGCATCAGATTCAAAACGACGGTTGCATCCCCGCTATCACCATCGAGTACCGATGGAAGACCGTGCTGGGAAGCCTTATCTAGTATGGCCTCTGCGCCACCTATCCAGCGGGTATCGACACAAACGGCATCGGCTTCGGATACTTTATCAAGCGGCAACCAATCGATGACATCGGGGTAGCCTTGCGGCTGCGCCGAAACGACGAGACGCTCGCCAGTCGCATCAATGAGCACCGTGGACACCTTGGTTCGATAACCCGCCAGCTGCCGCAAATACTGAATGTTGACACCTTCTTTTGCCAGCATGACCAAAACCTGATCGCCCCAGCTATCTTGCCCTACTCGCCCCCAATAAGCGGCCATGCCACCTAATCGCTGAATGGCAACCGCCGCGTTAGCCGCTACACCGCCACCCGTAATCACGAACTCGTTAGCAGATATTTTTGCCGATGGCGCAGGTACGCGGTCAACATAGAAGATTTGGTCAATCGTGGCGGAGCCGCCAAGGCAAATAATGTGCGGTGTTTTCATCGGCAAAGCATAGCAGCTTTACAACAATTTACCAGTTAGACACACGGCAGATACATGAAAGATAGTTAATTGCTTAACAGGCGGAAATTTTGATTGACAAATGCTTCGTAACCTGTTTTTAACTATTAGGGACTATCATGAAATTCAATCTTAAAGCACAAACTCCACGCCTTTTTTTAGCTACCCTTTTGGCCCTTAGCGCTGCAGCCAGTTTTGCCGCAACAGGCTATACCGTAACTGCCACTGAGAAGTCTCTTATCCAAACAGGAATGACCAGTGCACAAGTTCAGCAAACGATTGGGCAGCCTTTCAATACTGTCAAATTCCGCAACCAAGAAGGCCCTACTTGGCAATACCATATGAGCGGCGATGCAATAGGCAGCAAAACTTTCTATATTGACTTCGACGCACAGGGCAAAGTCGCATCGGTGAATGAAATTGAGGTTGCAATGGGTAGTGGTGACTCGCTTTAATCTGCTGACTCAATCAGTACCAAGCCCTTGGCGCACAGCCAAGGGCTTTTTCTTTCCTCAGGCAGTGTTGGCTAGATTAACGACAAAGCAACCACCCAAACCTCTGGTGGGACTGCAAACCGCGCTTCCACCATGCCGCAGTGCGATGGTTTTGACTAGTGCCAACCCAAGGCCCACGCCACCATCTCGCTCGCTGGCATTTTTTGCTCGGTAGAACGGCTCAAAAATTCGATCGGTCTCCAATGCTGGAACGCCAGGGCCATGATCGCGAACGGTCACCACAAACTGATTCTCCGTTGAGGTCAAGGAAAGCGATACAACACCGCGATCAGCATGATTGTGCCGCTGAGCATTTTCTAATAAATTTCGCAAGAGCCGTCTGATCAGGCGTGGATAACCCACCATCTCAAACGTCCCCAGTGCATCATCGTCTACCATCAATTCCGCATTCACACGGGCGCACTCCTCGGCAGCCAAACCGAGCAGATCGAACGACTCTGACGTGCCGATGCTGGCCTCGGGTGAGTCAAGCCGACTAGCTAGCAATATCTCTTCAATCAAGCTATCCAGTTCTTGAATATTTTGATTAATTTCACTGATAGTGGCTTTAGTCGATGCCTCAGAAGCCTTGTCTGGCTTAGTCTGTAGCAATGCCAGCGCCATGCGAATACGTGCCAGTGGCGAACGCAACTCGTGCGAGGCATTCGCCAAAAGCGACTTGTTCGAGCTCATCAGCGTTTCAACCTGACTCGCTGCGCGATTAAATTTTTTCGCTAAAAATGCGACTTCATCTGTGCCCTCAATCGCCACTCGTGTGGAGAGTTGCCCTGCACCCCACCGTTCCACGCCGAGTTGTAAATTCTCTAATCGTTTGGTCAAACGACGCACGATGGGGTAAGCACCTAGTGCGACTGCAAAAGCCAATAGCCCTAGCAAAATCACAAAACCCCAAGGTGAAAAATACCAAGGCGGCGGTGGAGCAATGGGGCGCTGAAGTTTGGGCGGACGACCTGGCAGAAGGACTTCTAATTTTTGACCGTTATTCAGCGTAATTTCAAACGTGCGCCGCCTTGGAGGGGTATCTGGCGAGGCGGCTAATTCAGCCTCCGTGCGTCTTGGCGGCGGGGGTTTTGCACGCCCAACAACTTGGCCTTTGTCATCCAAGACTTCAAGCTCGCGAGCGATGGAGTCTTGAACTTGGGTGCGAATTTGATCGCGCATTTGGTCTCGAAACTCTCCGCGCAAATGCTCGGTATGGTTTTTCCAAAAGAAACCGACGACTAGCACCAAGGCCGTAATGGTTAAAACAATTGCCAACCAAATGCGCAGATACAGTTTCATGTTGAGAGGGCTTTAGCTTTGCTGTTTAGCAAATACGTAACCTACACCGCGCACCGTCAAAATGCGCTGAGGGTTTTTAACGTCGATTTCAATGGCTTGACGAATGCGCCCCATGTGCACGTCAATACTGCGATCAAAGGCTTCTAGCTCGCGTCCACGCACCGCTTCCATGATTTGTTCTCGTGACAGCACACGCCCTGCCCGCTCAGCCATGGCGAGTAACAAGTCAAATTGATAAGAGGTTAAATCGCACAAAGTGCCAGCCAGCTTAGCTTGGCGTGTTTCAGGATTAATTTCTAAAGCACCAAATTGCAAGGACGGTTTCATGTGGGGCATGGCAGGCGTAGCCCCGCCATGCCTGCGTAAGATGGCACGAATGCGCGCCAAGAGCTCCCGCGGTTCGAACGGTTTTGGCAAGTAATCGTCGGCACCCATTTCTAACCCAATGATGCGATCCATCGGATCGCCCTTGGCCGTCAGCATGAGGACAGGTGTGCGCTTGGACTCTGTTGGCAGTGCCCGAATACGCCGACAGACTTCAAGGCCATCCATATCGGGCAGCATGAGATCCAACACAACTAAATCAATCGACGAGCTACTGAGCAGCGACAAGCCTTGCGCTGCAGTCAGCGCATGCGTGACGCTATAGCCCGACTGACGCAAGAACTCGCCCACCATACGGGCGAGTCTCTCGTCATCATCGATGAGTAATAGGTGTTCAGTCATGTTTTTTTGCGTGCTCACCCATACGCCCACGGTGAGATTTCATTTTTTCATCCCACTGCGTACGCTGCTCTGGTGTGAGTACTTCTTTGGATTGCGTCATCGCCAAATCCATACGCGTACGGATTTGCTCGTGCATCGGTTTGATATCGGCTTGTGCAGCCTTGGCAATACTGAGCAGTTTTGCTTTTTGCTCTGGTGTAGCGTTCACGCTTTTGGCCATGCGATCAACATACTTTTCGACCATTTTGTCCATACGTGCTGGATCCATACGCGACGCAGAGCCTGCAGCAGGCTGTGCCATGGTTGATTCGGTCACTAAAAGTACTGAGCTGCCAATAGCGAGCACAGCCGTTAAAAGGCCAATGTAGGTTTTGAGAGATTTGGTAGCCATGATGCTGTCTTTCTTTATGAGTTGAAGGAGACCCTAGTTTGCAAGTCTCATGTCAACACATCATGAAGTCGCCGTAAAGTTTGGTAAATGGGTCTTAATCGCCCCAGGCGCATGCTTGCGCGCAAACAGCGTGTACATGGTGGGCACGACAAAGATCGTCAGTAGCGTACCCAGCGTCATACCGCCCACAATCACCTTTCCAATTTGAATGCGGCTCTCTGCGCCAGCGCCCGTTGCAAATGCCAGCGGAATGGCACCCAGCACCATCGCGCCAGTTGTCATCAAAATCGGGCGCAGGCGTTGACTTGAGGCTTTGACGACGGACTCCAGCATCTCGCCGCCGCTCTCGCGCAGTTGATTACTAAATTCGACAATCAAAATACCGTGCTTGGTAATTAAACCCACCAGCGTAATAAGGCCAATTTGCGAGTACACGTTCAGTGATCCGCCTTCCGAGTATTTGAGCGCCAAGAGCGCGCCAATCATCGAGAGTGGCACAGACAGCATGATCACCAACGGATCGACAAAACTTTCAAACTGCGCGGCCAGTACCAAGAAGATGAACAAAAGCGCCAGTCCAAAAACGATGCCCAAGCTGCCTTGCGAATTTTTAAATTCGCGCGACGTACCGTTTAAGTCAGTGCTGTAGCCGGGCTTTAGAACTTTCGCGGCAGTTGCATCCAAAAAGTCTAGTGCTTGGCCTAGCGAATAGTCGGGTGCTAAATTAGAGGTAATCGATACAGAACGGCGTTGGCTAAAGTGATTCAGTTCGCGCGGGGCGACCGACTCGCGCACTTTGACCAGCGAGGCCAGCGGAATCATGGCTTCGTTACGCCCACGCACAAAAATCTTTTCAATATCGTCTGGCGTATCGCGCCCTGTGGCCTGCGTTTGCACAATCACGTCGTACTGATCACCGTCCTTTTTGTAGCGCGTCACTTGCCTGCCGCCCAGCATGGTTTCAATCGCTCTAGCGACCACATCCACATTCACCCCCATATCAGCGGCACGTTCACGGTTCACGTCAATTTTGAGTTCTGGTTTGTTCAAGCGCAAATCAATATCAGGCGTTAAGAATCCTGGATTTTTGGCAATTTCGTCCATCATTTGGCGCGTTGTGGCTGCCAAGTTTTGGTAGCTCTCGGATGTGACGATCACAAAGTTGACAGGTCGCTCGCGAAAGCCTTGTCCTAGGGAAGGCGGGGTAATCGGAAAAGCCGACACACCTGCCAAGCCAGCGATACGTGGCTGCATTTCTCGCGAGAGCTCTAACGTCGTTTTTTTGCGCTCTTCCCACGGAATCGCGCGGTAAAACACATTGGCTTGGCTCACCGTCGGGTTGCCCATGGTTACAAACAAACGATCAAACTCTTTGTAGGGCTGGCCGATTCGCTCAAGCGCCGTCACGTATTTGTTGGTGTAGTCCAGCGTCGCGCCGTCTGGGGCATTCACCACCGTCAAAATCACACCACGATCCTCAAGTGGCGCGAGTTCGCGTTTCATAGTCGGCAAAATTTGCCAAATCGCCACACCCACGCCAATCATGACCAAAATAACGACCCAGCGCGCTTTCAAGGTTTTGCGCAGCAACCACTCGTAGCCATTGGTCATTTTGTCTAGTAGCTTGCCCATCGTGCGATCAAACCAACCTGGTTTTGGATTGTGTTTGAGTAGCACCGAGCACATCATGGGGGTGAGCGTCAGCGCAATAAAACCTGATACCACCACCGCACCTGCCAGCGCCAGTGCAAACTCGATGAATAAGCGTCCTGTGCGGCCTGGCGTAAATGCCAAAGGCGCGTAAACCGCCGCCAAAGTCAGCGTCATGGCGATCACGGCAAAGGCGATTTCCTTACTGCCTTTGATGGCGGCGGCGAAGGGCTCCATGCCCTCCTCGATATGGCGGTAAATATTCTCCAGCACCACAATCGCGTCGTCCACCACGAGGCCAATCGCCAGCACTAGCGCCAAGAGCGTCAGCGTATTGATGGTGAAGCCTGCCAGCGCCATCAGGGCAAACGTGCCAATCAAACTGACGGGAATCGTCACGATAGGAATGATGGATGCACGGAAAGTACGCAAAAACACAAATATGACCAAAGCGACCAGCACAATCGCCTCCACGATGGTCTTAAAGACACCTTCTACGGATTTTTCAATAAAAACCGAGTTGTCGTTAGCCACATCAATCGAAATACCCGCGGGCAAATCGGCTTGCAGCTTAGGCAGCATGTCGCGCACGCCTTTAGATAGCACGAGCGGATTGGCCGTGGCTTGGCGAATCACGCCTGCAGAAATCGCATCTCGACCGTTTAAGCGCACTTTGCTGCGCTCATCCGCTGCGCCTTCCACAATCCGCGCCACATCGCGCATTTTGACGGGAAAGCCCGCCACGTTTTTGATGACGATCTCGCCGAATTGACCTGGCCTGAGTAAATCGGTATTCGATGTGACAGAGAACTCGCGCTGCGTGGATTCAATGCGTCCTGCTGGCACTTCTAAGTTCGAGCGCCTGATCGCATCCTCTGCGTCTTGCACCGTCAGTTTGTAGGCCGCTAAACGGTCAGGGTCTAGCCACACGCGCATGGCGTATTTGCGTTCGCCAAAAATACGCACGTCTGCAGCGCCAGTGACTGTCTGCAGTTTCGGCTTGACGATGCGGTTGACCAGCTCGTTGATTTGGAGCGGCGTATGCGTGTCGCTAGAAAACGCGAGCCAAATCACAGGGAAGGCATCCGCCTCGACCTTGGCAATCACAGGCTCTTCAATGGCGAGCGGCAAGCGGTTGCGCACGCGCGAAGTGCGATCTCGCACTTCGGCCGCTGCTGCATCCGCGTCTTTCTCTAAGCGGAACTTGACCGTGATTTGTGCCTGCTCGGCGCGTGAAATCGAGGTGATCACGTCCACCGCATCAATACCCGCAATCGAGTCTTCCAGCACCTTGGCGATTTGCGACTCCATCACCTCAGCCGATGCGCCCGCGTAGCGCACGCTGACCGTCACGACAGGCTCGTCAATCTTGGGGTACTCGCGAACGGGGAGCTTTAAAAAACTAACCGCGCCAATGAGCAGCACGAGCAATGACAAAACCGTCGCAAAGACGGGGCGGCGAATCGAGACTTCAGCGAGTTGCATGTCAGACTCCTATTTACGATTTAGCTGGTGGACGACCAACCGAGCCAGGACGGCCTCCAGAGGGCGCTGCGCCTCCTCCAGTGGCTGGCGCACCTGCATCAGCCAAACACGGATTCACGCCCTCTAATGGTTTTGCGGGAGGCCTGCCTGTGGGAGGCTTACCAGCGACTGCTGCAGGAGTTGCAGGACCAGTGGCCGCGGCAGCTGGCGGGCCACCTGCACCTTGCGGACGGCCTTCTTGCACACGCAGTACTGAGCCGTCTTTTTGAATCCGCTGTTGACCTGCGATCACGATCACTTCGCCCTCTTTCACGCCTTCCAAAATTTCCACACGTCCAGGGCGACGAATGCCAATCTTGACATCGACGCGTTGCGAAATTTTGACAAATTGCCCCTTATCGTCTTTATCCGTGCCGTCGATCACTTTAATCACCGTCGTACGCGGCCCTTGCGGCACGATAGCTTCCTCGGGAACAACCAGCGCTTTGTCGCGCTCGCCAAACACCTGCGTGACGCGGGCAAACATCCCAGGGCGAAGCTGCAGGCTGCGGTTGTCGATACAACCGCGCACGCTGACCGAGCGGCCATTGGCATCTAACAGCGGATCAATCGCTTGCACAAGTGCAGAAAACTTGCGCCCCGGTAAGGCATCAAGTTCAATATTCGCCATTTGCCCCTTGCGCACCTTAGTTTGAAAGCGCTCTGGCAACTTGAAGTCTACAAAAATCGCCTCAATATCCTCAATGTTGACAATGTCCGCGCCGTCCTTCAAATAATCGCCAGGATTGGCTGTTCGGATACCCGTAATGCCATCAAAAGGCGCGAGAATTTTGAGCCGCGCCGCAGTCGCAGCAGCCAAACTCAGCTTGGCCTCAGAGACCTCCATGTTGGCAGCGCTTTCGTCCACGGTGCGCTTGCTAATAAAGTTTTGCGCTTGTAGCTCCTGGTTACGGGTGTGATTCGATTTAGCAATGCCAAGCTCAGCCATCGCTTGCTTCAGCTGCGCTTGCTGCAGCTGGTCATCCAATTGCACCAAAAGCTGTCCTTTTTTAACGCGGTCCCCGTCTTTAAAGTTCAAGTCGCGGATGCGTCCACTGATCTCAGGGCGAATCACCACGCCCTGGCGCGAGCGCAAGCTGCCAACGGTTTGCGCGTCGTCAGTTAGTTTCATGACTTCGACCTTGGCGACCTCCACACCTGCTGGGCGAGCAGGCACAGGGGCCGTGCTTTGGGAGGGAGCGTCAGCGGTGTTATTTGATTTATTTTGATACCAGTAAGCAGCGCCTGATGCGCCAGCAATACCAACAACGGCTATGAGAGGGTAGAGAAGTTTTGACATCCTCTGAATTTACCCGCTAAATCAAGCGTCGCCATAGGTGATGTCACCAGTAAGCCACTCTTGCAAGGTAAAGAAATGTGAACCCGTGTTAGCAATACTCGGCCAATAACTTGGCCACATGAATCGCTTCGCGTGGCTTTCCATCTGCTGCTGTCCCATCAAAAATTTGATGGCGGCAGCTCGTACCATCTGCCACCACGATGGCATCCGCTTGTTTGCGGATCGCAGGCAAGAGCGACAGCTCCGCCATTTGCATTGAAATGTCAATGTGGCTCGCTTCATAGCCAAAACTGCCCGCCATGCCACAGCAGCTGGACTCAATGAGCGCAGGTTTGGCAACGCCTTCGGCACGTGGCAGCCAATTCAGCACTTCCAAAATCGGATTCACCGCATCAAACGCTTTTTGATGGCAATGACCGTGCAGCAAAATGGGCTGTGCTAATGCTCGGGAAGCCTTATCCAGTATGGCCTGCAGACCACTCATACGGCCAGATTTGGCCTCTGCAGCCAAGAATTCTTCGAACAAAACTGCCCGCTCAGACACTAATTGGGCAATGCCCTGCAGGCCAATCGGCATGGGCATCACCAAGGCCTCATCCCGCAAGGTCAATAGACATGAGGGCTCTAGGCCAACGATTGAAATCCCTTTTTCCGCGAACGGCGCAAGCTCGGTCAGCAACTCCGTCATCTTTTCAGTGGCTTTTTCCACCATGCCGCTCGATAAATACGTGCGTCCGCAGCATAAATGTCCAGATCCGCTGATATGACTGCTGCCCTGCTTCGCCGCCACATGCACCGTATAACCAGCGGCTTGCAACACTTTGAGCGCTGCGTGCGCGTTTTCGCTCTCAAAATAGCCGTTGAAGGTATCCACAAATAGCACAACAGCCTTGCTAGATGCGAGCGTCTCTTCGCGGGTGGCGGTTTTGATTGGTGCGTTAAAGAAATGCTGGCTCTGCCAAGTCGGTAAGCTGCGTTTGGCAGAAAAACCAAGGACTTTTTCACTCGCCCATGCAAGCAACGGGATGCGATTTCGGAGATTCAAAATTGGAGAAAATTTCGCCGCAAGCCTTGCGTACTCTGGCATGTAGCCAATCAGCTTGTCTTTGAGCGTGTAGCCAAAGCGCTGCTTGTAGATCTGCGTAAATTCGATTTTGACCTTTGCCATATCCACGCCAGTGGGGCAATCGCGTTTGCAGCCTTTGCAAGCAACGCACAGGTCGAGTGCGTCGTTGGCGGTTTGCAAAGCGTTATCAGACATCGCCCCCTCACCCCTGCCCTCTCCCACTAGGGGAGAGGGGGTTTCTAGCTGCCCACTCATTGCCATTCTGAGCGTATTCGCCCTGCCCCGTGTTACGTGCTGCTCGTCACGCGTCACACGGTAGCTGGGGCACATCGTGCCAGCATCAAATTTGCGGCAATGCCCGTTGTTGTTGCACATCTCCACCATCTTCGCCAAGCCCTGCGCGGGGTCGCCGCCTGTGCCCGCTGCCGTTGTGATTTCGGTCACGGGGTCGGCTTGTACGTTCCATGCTGACCAATCGAGTGCAGGCTTCATAGGAATCACACGGTAGGATTGGTATGCAGTGACCCCCCTGTCGCTTTGCGACATCCCCCCTATTGCATAGGGGAGAACCAAGTCCGCGTTGTTGGTATTCGTTTGCCCCTGCTGGACTTTGTTTGCCCCTGCGGTAGTAGGGGAAATGTCCGCGCGAGCGGACAAAGGGGTCAAAGCGGGAGCGAATCGCAAAAGCCGTGCGTCCTCCATCTTCGGAATCGGATGTTTCTCGGTTGACACCATCCGCCCTGGACACAGCAAACTCGTCGGATCTAAATGCTGCTTGATGGCTTTGAATGCATCGTTGATTTTTGAGCCAAATTGCCACTCAATCCACTCGCCACGGCACAGGCCATCGCCGTGCTCTCCGCTGTACGCGCCTTTGAACTTGCGCACTAGTTCCGATGCCTCCTCGGCCATCGCTCGCATCTTGATGCCGCCATCCCTACGCATATCAAGGATCGGCCGCACATGCAGCGTCCCCACCGATGCGTGGGCGTACCACGTGCCGCGCGAGCCATACTTGGCAAACACTTCAGTGAGCGCCTGCGTGTACTCCGCCAGCGATTCCAAAGGCACCGCGCAGTCTTCGATAAAGCTCACAGGTTTGCCGTCGCCCTTTAGGCTCATCATGATGTTGAGTCCTGCCTTGCGCACTTCCCACAGATTCTTTTGCGGCGCATCGTCCGTCATTTCAACGACGGAATTTGGCAACCCTAGATCGCCCATCAACTCCACCAGCTGCCGCATCTTGGGCATTAAGTCAGCTTTGTTGCTACCTGCAAACTCGACCAGCAATACGGCTGCAGGTGTTGCTGCGCTTGGGTTTGCCAACGCCGTTCGGATCGTCGGCGCGAAGGCGGGATTCTCTAGCGCCAAGTCCAGCATCGTGCGATCGACCAATTCCACTGCTGTCAAAAATCCATCAGAGCCGAGTTTGACGATGTGCTGCGCCGCATCCATTGCCGCGTAAAAAGTAGGGAAGTTCACCACGCCCAGCACCTTCGCTTTGGGTAGCTCAGACAACCGCAGCGTGAGGCTGGAGGTCAATCCCAGCGTGCCTTCCGAGCCGATGAGCAAATGCGCGAGGTTGACCGAGCCGTCCGTGGTGTACGGACGCTCAGACATCGGCTGGAACACATCCAAGTTGTAGCCTGCCACACGGCGCAGCACTTTGGGGAAGTTCGCTTCAATCTCAGGTTTCAAATCTAACGCGAGCTTTTGGACGAATTCCCCAAGTGCCCGCTCGCGGCCTGCGGCTTGCTCGAAGCGCCCTAAATTCAGCTGCTGCCCTGCCGCCGTGAGCAGGGACAAGCCTTCCACGTTGTGCACCATGTTGCCGTATTTGATGGAGCGGCTGCCACAAGAGTTATTGCCCGCCATCCCGCCCAGCGTGGCCTGCGCGCTAGTTGATACATCTACGGGATACCAAAGTCCATGCTGTTTGAGCTCTGCATTTAAGTGATCTAGCACCATCCCTGGCTGCACGGTCACGAGCCGATTTTCTAAATCCAAATTTGTAATGTTCCGCAGATATTTGCTGTGATCAATCACCAGCCCAGCACCCACCGTTTGCCCGCACTGCGACGTACCGCCGCCACGCGCGACAAGAGGGACATTTAGCCCGCGAGCCACATCCAGTGCGGCCTGCACGTCGGCATCTGTCTTGGGCACGAACACACCAATGGGCGTTTCTTGGTAGATGGACGCGTCGGTCGCGTAACGAGCACGGTCGCCAGCGGTGAACAAAACTTCGCCCTCTGTATGGGCAAGGAGTTCTTTTTCTAATGTCTTAGATGTGTCAGTGTGGGCAATCATAGGAATCTATCTGTGCAAAATGCAATCATCCTATTTTGAAGCAAGCTGCTTCGCTTTTTTAGATTGACTGTCATGCCCGCTTTGTCCACCATCTTGAACGCTCACCCCACGGGTCATCATTTTTTGCAAATTCCAGGTCCATCGCCCGTGCCCGACCGCATTTTGCGGGCGATGAGCTTGCCCACCATCGACCACCGTGGCCCCGAGTTTGGCGTGCTTGGATTGAAGTTACTGAGTGGCATCAAGCAGATTTTTCAAACCACGCAGCCCGTCATCATCTACCCCGCATCAGGCACTGGTGCTTGGGAAGCCGCACTGGCTAACGTCTGCAGCTCGGGCGACCATTTGCTGATGTACGAGACGGGGCATTTTGCGTGGCTGTGGCAGCGCCTCGCGACGCGTCTTGGCTTGCAAGCTGAGATCATCGCTAAGGAAGGTACATGCGCCCAAACAGGCCTGCCTAATAGCTGGCGACACGGCGTTCAGGCTGACTTGATTGAAGCGCGGCTCAAAGCGGACACGGCGCACAAAATTCACGCCGTGTGCGTGGTGCACAACGAAACATCCACGGGCGCGACCAGCGACATCGCCGCCGTGCGCCGTGCCATTGACGCAGCAAAACATCCGGCTCTGTTACTGGTGGACACCATATCTGGCTTGGCTTGCGCGGACTACCAGCACGATGCATGGGGTGTGGACGTGACGGTCAGCGGCTCGCAAAAAGGACTCATGCTGCCACCAGGTATTAGCTTTAACGCCGTGTCGGAAAAAGCATTAGAGGCTAGCAAAAAAGCCACGCTACCCAAAGCGTTTTGGGCGTGGGATGAAATTATTGAGATGAACAAAACGGGCTACTACCCGTACACGCCCAACACCAATTTGCTTTACGGCCTGCACGAAGCGCTGAATATGATTTTGGGCAAAGATGGCAAGGCAGGGTTGGCGGCGACCTTCGCGCGTCACCAGCGCTGGGCAGCCGGTGTGCGCAGTGCCGTCAACGCGTGGGGGTTGTCGATTCAGTGCGCAGAAGCATCGGTGTACTCACCCGTACTCACAGGTGTGATCCTGCCTGTGGGCGTGGACGCAGACGCGGTGCGCAAAATTATTTATGAGCGCTTTGATTGCTCGCTTGGCACTGGGCTTGGCAAAGTCAAAGGCCGCATGTTCCGTATGGGGCATTTGGGCGATTCCAACGACCTCACCTTAATCGCCATGATTGCTGCTGTTGAGATGGGATTGAAGATGTCCAACGTCAAGCTGGCGGGCTCGGGCGTGCAGGCGGCTATGGATTATTTTTCGGCTTGAAATACGCAGTTTTGCACACGGCTTTTGCACGGGTTATTTTTTGACTTTGAGCATCAAGTGGATGGGGAGCGGAGTGCAACCACCAGGCCATGTGGGATCAGTCAATTCGCGCTCCAGCGCGAGCTCATCGTCTAGGATGGTATGAACATCAAGCCCAGCGCACATCCCGCGCAAAGATGCCATCGTCACTTCTATTTTTTTCACGGCTTGAACTTCGACTTCTTGCATTTAATTTCTCATTTCGATTGTTCTATTTTCGCAGAGCCCGCTTTACCCTTTTGCTTCCCCAGCCCTCGCGGACTAGGATTCGGAAACGGATTCAGCGGCAAATCCGCCAGCTTGGGAAGCTTCCAAGCCTTGCGCCGTATGGGGCGCACGCCCATCACGCGCTTTCTTGCAATTAACAAATAGAGCCCACCATGTCCTGGCGATGACTTGCTTTGAACAGAGTCAACGACCAAGCCAAGCTCGGCCAACGAGTCGAGTAAGCGCGATTTGCCATAAATCTGCGTGCGCTCGGGCAAGCGCTTCGACCCCAGCATGTGCGAGACGCCCCACAGGCTCATTTTGTTAAAGCCAGCAAACACGGCGCGGCCTTCGGGCACTAGCACTCGGGCGACCTCGTCTAGCACGGCATCGGGGTCAGAGTGCATATCTAGCGTGAATGGCAGCGTGACGAGGTCTAAAGTTGATTCAAAAAACGGCAAGGCGGATGCGTTGGCAAAAAGTGCTGCTCGTGTGTCCGAACTGAAGCTTGTGGCTACCCAGCGGTGTGCAATGCGACTTTGCTCAAGCGTGTGCAAGCTGGAAGCGCCTACTTGCAAGGCGTGATAGCCAAAAATGTCTTGGACGGCTTGATCGTAATGCTCTTGCGCCCACGCGCGCGCAGAAGCGCCCACGCCGCTCTCGGGGGGTTGTTCTAACCAAGGGTTTAGCGATGGTGCAAGACCGGGGGCTAACCCTATAATTTGACCGCTCATGAACACCTTATCTTTAGTCACAATTCCCGCCTTTGACGACAACTACCTGTGGCTCTTGCATAACGGCACCAGTGCCATTGTGGTCGATCCAGGCGATGCGTCCCTTATACAAGCCAAACTTGCAGAGCTAAATCTCAAGTTAGAGGCGATTCTAGTCACCCATCACCATATCGACCATGTGGGCGGCGTGGATGCGCTGCGCAACGCCACTGGAGCTCATGTTTATGGTCCCGCCTTCGAGGTCATCCCTGAGCCCGTGCAGCGTGTGGGTGCTGGCGAAACGGTTTCGGTGTTGGGGATTGATTTCACGGTGATGGAAGTACCGGGGCATACCTCGGGGCATATTGCTTACTTTCACAAGGGCTCTGCCCTGCACCCTGGTCCACTCTTGTTTTGCGGCGATACGCTGTTTTCGGGTGGTTGTGGTCGTTTATTTGAAGGTACGCCTGCGCAAATGCTGGCGTCGCTTGAGTCTTTAGCGACGCTGCCTGAGGAAACGATTGTTTGCTGTGCACACGAGTACACGCTGTCTAATCTCAAATTTGCGCTGGCGGTAGATGGTGCAAATGCTGACCTGATCGCTTACGAAGCTCACTGCCAAGCGCTGCGCAAAGCGGGCATCCCCACCATTCCTAGCCGCATCGGTATTGAGAAAAAGATCAATCCGTTTATGCGTTCAAGCAGCGTTGCTGTTGCGGCCTCGGTGCAGCAAAAAAATGCCAGCGCGACAACCCCTGTTGCTTTGTTTGCCGCGCTGCGCGAATGGAAGAACGATTTCCGATGAAGCGTACTTTTTTTGCTTTGCTGACTTGCCTCAGCCTCGTCTGCTCGTTTCATGCGCAAGCACAAAGCCCAGAGGCCGCGTCAGCATTGCCTCCTGTGAGGGATGCCTCGCCAACCCTTACCCCACTTGGCCTAGCGGAACAACCCCAAACGACAGTACCGACAGCTCCGACAGCACCAGTTGAGGCGCCTAGCCTCACTCTCAAAGTAGCCAAAGACGATTTATGGGAACGCATTCGCCGTGGTTTTGCAATGCCCAATTTGGAAAACGAATTTGTGACGAACCGCGAGCAGTGGTACGTCACCCGCCCCGACTACATTGCCCGCATGACCGAGCGATCTAAAAAGTATCTGTATCACATCGTCGAAGAGCTTGAAGTGCGCAAAATGCCGATGGAGTTGGCTTTATTGCCTTTTATTGAAAGTGCCTTTAACCCGCAAGCGGTCTCTACCGCCAAGGCAGCAGGTATGTGGCAATTTATCCCCAGTACGGGGAAATATTACTCGCTCAAGCAAAACACTTTCCGCGACGACAGGCGCGATGTGCAAGCATCCACTCGCGCGGCATTGGACTATCTGCAAAAGCTTCATGGCATGTTTGGTGATTGGCATTTGGCGCTGGCTGCCTACAACTGGGGCGAAGGCAGCGTAGGACGCGCCATTGCCAAAAATCAAAAACTGGGATTGCCCACCACGTACCTTGATTTGAAGATGCCTAACGAAACACGCTATTACGTGCCCAAGCTGCAAGCCGTCAAGAACATCGTCTCTAACCCCGATCAATTCAACACCGTGCTGGGCGACATTGACAACCACCCCTACTTTCAATCTGTGCCCATTACGCGGGACATGGATGTGGATCTTGCCGCCAAACTAGCCGATGTACCGCTGGCAGACTTTAAGGCGCTCAATCCCTCGCTATCGCGCCCCGTGATTTTGGCGGCTGGCACACCGCAAGTGCTGATGCCTTGGGGAAATGCAGAAAAATTTAGCGCCAATCTCGGCAATTATTCTGGGCAACTAGCCAGCTGGACGGCATGGGTGGCCCCTACCGCTTTAAAACCGCAAGACGCTGCTAAGCGCGTCGGTATGAGCGAATCGCTGCTTCGCGAGGTCAACGGCATTTCGCTCAAAGCAGGAACGATCAAAGCAGGATCGACGCTGCTAATTCCGCGCTCCGCCCAAAAAATGGACGACGTGACCGCGCATGTTGCCGACAACGGCCAACTGACCATGTTCACGCCCAAACCCAAGGCTAAACCTAAAGCCAAATCAAAAGGTAAAGCTCAAGGCAAAGCCACCGCCTCCAAGGCTTCGCCAAAGGCAGCAACACCCATCAAAAGGAAAACAAATGCTCAAAAATAAAACAGCACTCGTCACCGGCTCCACCAGCGGCATCGGTCTTGGCATTGCCAAACAATTGGCAAAACAAGGCGCAAATATCGTCATGAATGGCTTTGGCGACTATGCGGCTGCTAAGGCTGAAATCGAATCCCTCGGGGTCAAAGTCGGCTATCACGGCGCGGACATGAGCAAGCCCGCCGAGATTGAAGCCATGATGGCTTATGCCGCGTCAGAATTTGGCGGCGTGGACATTTTGATCAATAACGCAGGCATTCAGCATGTATCGCCTGTGGAGAGCTTTCCGACTGACCGCTGGGATGCCGTCATCGCCATTAATTTGACGTCGGCTTTCCACACCACGCGCTTGGCGATTCCGTCCATGCGTGCCAAAAACTGGGGACGCATTATCAATATCGCCTCGGCGCACGGATTGGTGGCTTCCGCCAACAAAACCGCCTACGTGGCAGCCAAGCACGGCATTGTGGGGTTGACCAAATCGGTGGCTCTTGAGGTTGCGACTACGGGCATTACCGTGAACGCCATTTGCCCAGGCTGGGTGCTGACCCCGCTGGTTCAAGCGCAAATTGACACTCGCGCTGCCAACGGCAAGATCAGCGTAGATCAGGCGACCAAAGAATTGCTCGGCGAAAAAGAGCCCTCGCTGCAATTCACCACGCCTGAGCAACTGGGCGAGATGGCCGTGTTTATGTGCTCTGCCGCAGCCAACAACGTACGCGGCGTGGCTTGGGCAAACGATGGCGGCTGGACGGCACAGTAAAGCTTAGACAACAAAAAACATGACACATCAAAAAATCCTCATCCTCGATTTCGGTTCACAAGTCACCCAGCTTATTGCTCGCCGCGTGCGCGAAGCCCATGTTTATTGCGAAGTCCATCCTTGCGATGTCACCAGCGAATGGCTCACCAATTACGCGGCTGATGGCAACTTAAAAGGGATTATTTTGTCGGGCAGTCACGCCAGTGTTTACGAAGTAGACGACCGCGCACCCGATGTCACGTTTGACCTCGGCATCCCCGTTTTGGGCATTTGCTACGGCATGCAAACCATGGCGCAGCAGCTGGGTGGCAAGGTCGAGGCAGGCACCACGCGTGAGTTTGGCTATGCCGAAGTGCGCGCGCGGGGTCATACCGAGCTTTTAAAAGACATCAACGACTTCACCACCGATGACGGCCACGGCATGCTCAAAGTCTGGATGAGCCACGGCGACAAAGTCACCGTACTGCCAGAAGGCTTCAAAGTCATGGCGAGCACGCCGTCTTGCCCGATTGCAGGCATGGCAGACGAAGCGCGCAAGTTCTACGCCGTGCAGTTCCACCCCGAAGTCACGCACACCGTGCAAGGCCAAGCCATGCTGGAGCGCTTTGTGCTGGGCATTTGCGGAACAAAAGCGGACTGGATCATGGGCGACTACATCTCTGAGGCAGTTGCCAAAATCAAGGCGCAAGTGGGCAGCGAGCACGTGATTTTGGGCTTGTCGGGCGGTGTCGATTCATCGGTGGCCGCAGCACTCATCCACCGCGCCATTGGCGACCAACTCACCTGCGTGTTTGTCGATCACGGGCTCTTGCGACTAGGTGAAGGCGACATGGTGATGGACATGTTTGTGGGCAAGCTCCACGCAAAAGTCATCCGCGTCGATGCTGAAGCGCAGTTCCTTGGGCACTTGGCAGGCGTGTCAGAACCCGAAGCCAAGCGCAAGATTATTGGCCGCGAGTTTGTAGAAGTGTTTAAGGCCGAAGCAGCAAAAATTAAGGGCGCAACATTCCTAGCCCAAGGCACCATCTACCCCGACGTGATTGAGTCAGGCGGCGCAAAATCCAAAAAAGCCGTCGTCATTAAAAGCCATCACAACGTAGGCGGCTTGCCAGAGCAATTGGGCTTGAAGCTGCTAGAGCCGCTGCGCGATCTGTTTAAAGACGAAGTGCGCAAACTAGGCGTGGCGCTTGGCCTGCCAGCCGATATGGTCTACCGCCACCCGTTCCCAGGACCAGGCCTTGGCGTGAGGATTTTGGGCGAAGTCAAAAAAGAATACGCCGATTTGCTACGCCGTGCGGACGCGATCTTTATCGAAGAACTGCGTAACTTCAAAGACGACGCTGGCAAGAGCTGGTACGACCTCACCAGCCAAGCCTTCACCGTGTTCCTGCCCGTCAAATCCGTGGGCGTGATGGGCGACGGCAGAACCTACGACTACGTCGTCGCGCTAAGAGCCGTG
>JANPAS010000035.1:0-2139 GCA_031430035.1 Comamonadaceae bacterium
GACCAAAGAAGTCTCGATGATGAAGGCGCTGTGCGGCACGCTGGTGAATGAAGTGATGTACGACTGCGGGCAATTCCACGGCGGCATGAGCTTCATCCGCGAAACCGCCATTGAGCGCATGTACCGCGACGCGCGCGTGCAATCCATTGGTGGCGGCGCGACCGAGGTGATGCTGGAAGAAATTGCCAAACGAATGGTTTAAGGATGGTTTAACGCATCGCTTACCGCATAAAGTGCGGATGAATCAAATTTTCAAAACTAAACAATTCATCCCATTTCTCCTGCGTAATCAGCTTTTGCTCTTGCACCACCATTTGGTGAATTGATTTGTTTTGCTGGAATCCTTCGCGTGCAATTTCGGCGCATTTTTTGTAACCCAGCACAGGGTTGAGCAAAGTCACAATCCCAAGGCTAGAGAGCACATTTTCGCGGGTTCGCTCGGGGTTTGCCGTAATGCCCACCACGCATTTTTCGTTCAGCGCAATCATGGCGTTTTCCATGCACTTGATCGAACTAAAGAGCGCAAAACCCAGCACGGGCTCCATCACGTTTAGCTGCAACTGACCCGCAGATGCCGCCAGCGTAATCGTCACGTCGTTACCAATCACATAAAACGCCGCTTGATTCACTACTTCTGGAATCACAGGATTGACCTTGCCAGGCATGATGGACGAACCAGGTTGCAATTGCGGCAAATTGATTTCGTTAAAGCCGCAGCGCGGGCCAGAAGCCAAGAGTCGTAAATCGTTACAGATTTTGGAAAGCTTCACCGCCGTGCGTTTGATCGTGGCAGAAAGCTGCACATACGCACCCGTATCGGACGTGGCTTCCACCAAATCAGGCGCCAGTTTGAGGTCAAGTCCCGTGATTTCAGATAAGCGCTTGACCACCAAATCGGGGTAGCCCTCAGGCGCATTCACCGATGTCCCAATCGCGGTCGCGCCCATATTGACCTCTAGCAGCAAGCGCGTCGCTGCATCAATACGGTCTACCTCCTCGCGCAAATTGGTTGCAAAGCCTTTGAATTCGTCGCCCATGCTCATGGGCACAGCGTCTTGCAAATGGGTACGTCCCATTTTTAAAACGCCCGCCAGCTCGATGCCTTTTTTCTCAAACGCATCCGTCAACCGAATCAGCGTTTTGCGGTAGCTCATCATGCGGTTAATCAACGCCACACGAAACGCCGTCGGATACGCATCGTTGGTGGACTGCGAACAGTTCACGTGATCGTTCGGGCTGATGATGTTGTACGTGCCTTTGGGCTCACCCATGATCTCCAGCGCCACATTCGCCAGCACTTCATTCACGTTCATATTGGTCGAAGTGCCCGCGCCGCCTTGAATCATGTCGGTTGGAAACTGATCGAGATATTGCCCCGCAATCAAGCGATCGCAAGCTTGAAAAATCGCCTCCGCCTTGTCCTGCGCGAGCACAGAGAGTTCGCTATTAGCCATCGCGGCGGCTTTTTTGACATAGCCAAACGCAGCTATCAAATACGGCTCGGCAGAGATGGGGATGCCCGTGATATGGAAATTTTCTATACCACGCAGCGTTTGCACACCATAGTATTTGTCGCTAGGGATATCGCGAGCGCCAAGGAAGTCGGTTTCAACACGGTGGCTCATTTATATGCCTCGAGTGCTTTCTTCAAATCACGATATTCCTCACAGCTAAACGTGCAGATTTTGTCCAGCGCCGCCAAGTGCTCACGCGCCTTGGCGGGTTGTCCCATCTGGATGTAAGCCATGCCAATGTACTCGTGCGCCCCGCGGTGCTTAGGGTCTAACGTGAGCGCTTGTTTGTACGCCACCAGCGACTCGTCAAAGCGTTTCAAATTGCGATAGCTGTAACCCAACAAATTAAAACCGTCAGCGCTCTTGGCATTCGCCTTTGTGTAAGGCTCTAAAGTTTTTACGGCCGCAGCCCAATCCTTCTTAGCAATTTGCGCTCTAGCCGCTTGCATTTCTGTATCAACTGCCGCTGGGGCGGCAGGCGTGATATCGGCCGCAAGGGACGATCCACTCATCATCACGCTAAACACAAACATTAACAAAACTTTCATGGCTGACTCCTAAATAAATGAAGATGAAATCAGTTTAGTCCTTTATTAGCTCGGCTGCACCCCGTCATAACCCTCAA
>JANPAS010000036.1:0-2454 GCA_031430035.1 Comamonadaceae bacterium
AATGCAGCGCCTAGAGCGCTACCAAGCCGTCATCGATCAACTGATTGCAAACGGTCAGGCGTATCGCTGCTACAGCACACCCGCCGAACTTGACTTGGTGCGCGAAGCCAAAAAGGCACGCGGCGAAAAACCACTCTACGACAACCGCTGGCGACCCGAAGCGGGAAAAGTGCTACCGCCTACTCCCGAAGGAATTGCTAGCGTAGTTCGCTTCAAAAATCCAGCTGAAGGTGATGTGACTTGGAATGATCTCGTCAAAGGCGAGATCACCATCAACAACCGCGAGATTGATGACCTCATCATTCAGCGCACCGATGGCATCCCCACCTACAACTTCGCCGTGGTGGTCGACGACTGGGATATGCAAATCAGTCACGTCTTTCGTGGCGACGAGCACATCAACAACACACCTTGGCAGATCAATATTTTTAATGCGCTCGGCGCACCGCTGCCGCAGTTTGGGCATTGCCCCGTGATTTTGGGCGATGACGGTCAAAAATTGTCGAAAAGGCGCGGTGCGGTTAGCGTCACGGCATACGAAGACAACGGCTACCTGCCTGAGGCGATGCTGAATTACCTCGCACGTCTAGGCTGGAGCCACGGCGACGAAGAACTGTTCACCTCAGAGCAAATGGTGAGCTGGTTTGACGGTACGCATCTATCAAAAAGCCCTGCTCAGTGGGATCCTGCCAAACTCTTGTGGGTGAATGCCCAGTACATGAAGCAGGCCGACAACGCACGGCTGGCGGGGCTTGTCGCAGAGCAATTAGCCAAGCGTGGACTCTGCGCTCATGCTGATCTTGCCCTAGCAGCAAGACTAGAGAGCATCTGCACCCTCTTCAAAGATCGCTGCGAAACGACAATTGCACTTGCCGATTGGGCTTCTGTGTTTTACGTCGATCCTGATCGCAGCACCGACAGCTACAAAGCCGAATACGCACAGCACGTCACCGAGACTGTAAAACCCGCGATTACGCTTCTCGCTACCAAGCTGCAAGCCATGCCAGATATGGCTTGGGACAAGGCGGGTATTGCTGCCGCCATCAAAGAAACACTTACCGAGACGGGCTTAAAAATGCCCCAGCTGGCGATGCCTGTGCGTGTGTTGGTGGCTGGCAAAGCGCAAACGCCTGCTGTGGACGCGATGTTGGCGCTGTTTGACCAAGAAACGGTTCTAACTCGGTTGCGCAAGTCTTAATTTCGCGTTATAATTTGAGGCTTGATTGAATTCAACGGTAGAGTTGAGTAATAGGAATGTGAATCAGCCAGTCGGGGGTATAGCTCAGTTGGTAGAGCGCTTGCATGGCATGCAAGAGGTCAGCGGTTCGATTCCGCTTACCTCCACCAGTAAATTCAGTCAAGACTGTTAGAAATTGCCTCAATTTTTGACCCTATCGTCTAGAGGCCTAGGACATCACCCTTTCACGGTGAGTACCGGGGTTCGAATCCCCGTAGGGTCGCCACTTCATTTGGAGCGGTAGTTCAGTTGGTTAGAATACCGGCCTGTCACGCCGGGGGTCGCGGGTTCGAGTCCCGTCCGCTCCGCCAACAATGAGTGAGAAGCCTCTTAGATCGTATGATTTAAGAGGCTTTTTTATTTCCCAGAAAGATCACACCATGTCACAACCCGAGCATCATCCTGCGAGTCACCTAGACGGCAGCATCGACACCACCGTCATTGGTGCGGTCTTGCAAATCGCCATCAACCGCCCCGCCAAGCGCAACGGCTTTACGCCCAAGATGTTCCGCGAGCTAGGCCTTGCCTATACGCGCTTAGACGACGATCCCGCTTTGCGCGTGGGCGTCTTATGCGCAAAGGGCGACCATTTCACAGCAGGTCTCGATTTGCCAACCATTGCACCGCTGATGCAGCGCGGCGAAAAAGCCGTGCCACTGGGCTTGGTTGATCCGCTCAATTTAGGTATGGAGGGCTACAGGCGCAGAACCAAACCCATGGTGGTCGCCGTCCAAGGCATCACTTACACGCTGGGGATTGAACTCATGCTAGCGGCGGATATTGTGATTGCGGCAACTGACTGCCGCTTCTCGCAGCTAGAAGTCCAGCGCGGCATTATGGCAACTGGCGGCGCCACACTGCGCATGGCAGAGCGAGCAGGCGCTGGCAATGCGCTGCTGCATTTGCTCACGGCAGATGTGTTTGGTGCTGAAGAAGCTTTGCGATTGAATTTTGTGCAAAAAGTCGTCGCCCCTGATGCGCTCTTGGATGAGGCTATGCGCATCGCCGAACTCATCGCGCAGCAAGCACCACTCGCGGTCATTGCCACCCGCCAAAACGTACTCAAAGCCATAGAGCACGGCCCTACCCTTGCGATGCACGAGTTCATCGCGGTGCAGCAGCGGCTGTCTAAATCCAAAGATGCCGCTGAAGGCGTGGCTTCATTTGTGGAGCGCAGACCTGCAAGGTTTAACGGCTCCTGAGCCTCCCCACAATCC
>JANPAS010000037.1:0-22435 GCA_031430035.1 Comamonadaceae bacterium
TATCGGCCGCAAGGGACGATCCACTCATCATCACGCTAAACACAAACATTAACAAAACTTTCATGGCTGACTCCTAAATAAATGAAGATGAAATCAGTTTAGTCCTTTATTAGCTCGGCTGCACCCCGTCATAACCCTCAATAATCACCAAATCCATCTGAGCCACAGGGGGCAAACGCAGCTTGATAGCCGCTTGATAGTCAGGCGAGTTGTAACAACCCAGTGCTGCCTGATATGACGGGAACTCAATCACCACATTGCGCGTGCGGCTGGCTCCTTCAGGGTTTTCAAACTGCCCACCGCGCACCAAAAATCTTGCGCCGTATTCTTTAAACGGCTTGGCGTTTGCAGCTACATATTTTTTGTAGCCCTCCATGTCGGCTACGTCACCTCGTGCTATCCAATATCCTTTTGACATATCAACTCCCTTATGGTTTTTCCATGCCCTTGGCTTCCAGCAGCGCCTGCACCGCAGGGCTACTGAGAACCGACAAAAATGCTTGCGCAGCTTGCACGTGATTTGTCCCCGATGCCATGCCGCCAACATAGTGGGTGTAGTTTTGCAGCTCGGCAGGAAGCGGCCCCACCAGCACAGCGCCCTGCACTGCCAATATCTCACTAATTTGATGAATCGCAATGTCCGCTTCGCCGCTGACCACACGCTCTGCCACCAGACCACCCGGCACCAGCACCGCCTTGCGCTTCATATCCGCAGCTATTCCCATGCGCTCAAACAGCCCCGCCAAATAAATGCCACTAGAGCCGCCCGCCGTGGGGTCGATATACGCCACGGAGCGAGCTGACAGCAGCACATCTTTAAATTTGGCAGCGCTGCTAATGTCCGGCATAGCTGCACCGCGCTTAACGGCGATGCCGATCGCTACTCGAGCCAATCGCACAGAAGCATTGGTACTTAGCTTGCCATCCTTGGTGAGTTGCTCGATCCCACTAGACGGCAACACCACAAGATCAAAGGCTTCGCCATCACTAATACGTTTGATCAGCGTACCAGCCGTCGCGTTATCGATGCGGAGCGTGTGCCCCGTTCGGCGTTCAAACTCAGGCGCTAAGGCAGTCACCACTGGCTTGAAAGCGCCAGCCGTCAATATCTTGAGTTCAACGGCATGCGCAGCCATAGATGCACACATGGCGGCCAAGAGAATAAAAAATAAACGTGGATTTTTCATCCTGAACATCATACAAACTCGCCCCGTGCAATACTAGCGTCTCACAACAAGGCGCGACATGAACCCCCATCTACTCCTCCTCACCTTCGCGCAAGGCGCGTTCCTTACCAACAACGTGGTGTTCATCGCCATCAACGGCCTTGTCGGACTTGCCCTTGCACCGCAGGGCTGGATGGCGACCTTTCCTGTGTCGGCTTATGTGATTGGTGCGGCGCTGTCTGCGCAGCTAGTGGCTAAAACGCAGCGAATGTATGGCCGCAAGCGCTCGTTCCAATTAGGTTTAGTGGTGGGATTGCTCTCTGCCTTGGTCTGCGCCTATGCGGCCTACACCAAGCAATTTTGGTTGCTAGTGGCATCGACTTTGGTAGCGGGTTACTACAACGCCAACGCGTCGCTCTACCGCTTTGCTGCGCCCGAACTGGTGGGCAGCAATTACAAAGAAAAAGCAATTTCGTGGGTGATGGCGGGCGGCATTATTGGCGCGGTGCTGGGGCCCAATCTTGCGCAGTGGACTCGTTCGGGCGATTTTGCTGGCATGGCTTTGACCAACTTTGTGGGCAGCTATTTGGCACTCGCCGTAGTGGCACTGATTGGTCTCGCGCTCGTCTCCAACATCAACTTTCCGCCACTCAGCGGCGGTGCCAAGCAACAAGGTCGCACCGTATGGCAACTGGCTAAACAACCCGTGTTTGTGATCGCCATTTTGTGCGGCGCACTCGGCTTTGGCGTGATGAATCTGCTGATGGCTTCTACGCCGATTGCCATGCAAGTCTGCGGCTTTGCTTTTGATCGAACCGCACTAGTGCTCGAGTGGCATGTGCTCGGGATGTTTGTGCCCAGCTTCTTTACGGGCAACCTCATCAAACGCATTGGCGTGCTGCCCGTACTGTGGATGGGCGTGGTGCTCAACCTCGTTTGCGTGGCGGTGGCTTTGAATGGCATTGAGTTGCACAACTTCCTCATCGCGCTGTTGGCGCTTGGCGTGGGCTGGAACTTCTTGTTTGTGGGCGGCACGACATTGCTCACCCGCGCCTATTTGCCCGAAGAGCGTACCCAAGCCCAAGCCGCGATGGACACCTGCGTGTTCGCAACCCTTGCGCTGTCTAGCTTGGCGTCGGGGGTACTGCTCAACACCCAAGGCTGGACGTGGCTGAACTGGGCATCGCTAGTGCCGATTGGTGCTTGTGCGGTGGGGTTGGTTTGGCTAGCTAGAATGAAAACGAAATGAAATTCGTCCTAGTTCTCCACACCGATGATGGCACCAGCTACGGCGTAACGGTGCCCGATTTAGCTGGCTGCTTTTCACACGGCAATTCACTTGATGAAGCCATGGAAAGCGCAAAAGAAGCGATTGATTTCCACATTGAAGGCTTGGTTGAAATGGGCTTGGAAATTCCCACTCCGCACTCAATCCTTGAACACCGCGCAAACCTTGACTATGCCGATGCGGTGTGGTCAGTTATCGATGTCGATGTGCGCCGCTTTGAAGGCAAGTCAGAAAAAATCAACATTACCCTGCCTAAACGGCTATTGGTTCAAATTGACACCTGCGCGAAGGCAAGAGGCAAATCACGCAGCGGCTTCTTAGCGGAAGCTGCTAGGCACGCGCTGGGTTAGCGCATCGTGCCCCTTAGCTAAATCGAGGCCAACTTCGTAACGAACGGCTTTGCAGTGGCAACTGCCTGAGTGGTGTTTGAATTTCCTAGGAGAGTGCTGGAGTTTTAAGACGACTCAGGAATTTCCAAAAATATCTTTGGCGAGCTGAATTCTGGCTTGAGTCCGCGGTAGATCAATATCTAACTCCCTCAGTCCACTCCGTATTAGATTTCGAAGATAGGCAGATACTGAGAAAACACTGACAGATTTAAACTTAGCCGATTGACATTTCATATCGAAGAAAGGTGAATCAGCCCCCTCTGGATGCATAGGCGCCCAAAGACAAGCTAGCGGCACGACATCTTTACCTTCAAACTGGTTCATCTTCGCGAGGACTTTGTTTAGTTTTGGATCCTTAAATACCTGTTCTTCTTCTTTCCAGTAACCACGCCAAACGTTTTTCTTAAATTCTTTCGTCTTTTCAATTGCTTCACTTACGCCCAAAGGTTTACCTCCTCCGTAGCCGTGAAAAGACCAATTTTTTACTTCTACTTGATAATAAATTTCAGACTGATTTTGCAACCTAACTTTCAACCAAGCATCCAACCATGCTCCATCTCCTGTAGCCCTTTCAGGTAAAAGTCCAGCGGAAGTAGTGCTAGGAAGTGATTTAAAGTATTGGCATAAGAGTGAAAGGCACAACTCTTCACCTGCTAAAGTTTTAATCGCATTCGAATGCAAACGAACGTGCGGATCAACATCATAGAAGTTGACAAGATTTAATAGATTTATTTTCATTTCAACTAGTGATTAATCCGTAAATCCTACGGTGAGATAAAACCAAGCCCCCACTCTATCACGCCCCCTCAAAACCCGCCCTCACTTAAAATCGGTTCATGACCGATACAACTACACAAACGCCAGCGCAGCCGCTCTCTCAACCTCTTTTAGATAGCCTCTCCAAATCCTTTGAACCCAAACCACTAGAGTCCGAATGGGGACCTGCTTGGGAGGCACGTGGATATGGGCTTGCGGGGCATCGTGGCTCGGGAGCCGCATCTAGCTTGGCTGCCGAGGCAGAGCACAATTTCGCTATCCAGTTGCCACCTCCTAACGTCACGGGTACGCTGCACATGGGGCATGCGTTTAACCAGACGATCATGGATTCCTTGACCCGCTACCACCGAATGAGTGGCTTTAACACGGCGTGGATTCCTGGGACGGACCACGCGGGCATTGCCACGCAAATTGTGGTGGAGCGCCAACTTGCCGAAAAGGGAATCTCTAAGCACGACATGGGCACGTCGCCCACTGAGGCGCGCAAAAACTTCGTCGCCAAAATTTGGGAGTGGAAGGAGCAGTCGGGCAACACCATCACCAGCCAAATGCGCCGCATGGGTGCGTCGGTGGATTGGTCGCGCGAGTATTTCACGATGGACGACAAGCTCTCCAAGGTTGTGACCGAAACGTTTGTGACCCTCTATGAGCAAGGCCTGATCTACCGTGGCAAGCGCCTCGTGAATTGGGACCCTGTGCTTCAGTCCGCCGTGTCCGACCTTGAGGTGGAGAGCGAGGAAGAGGACGGCTCGATGTGGCACATCAGCTATCCGTTAGCCGATGGTTCTGGCGCGCTGACCGTGGCGACTACGCGACCCGAAACCATGCTGGGCGACGTGGCGGTGATGGTTCACCCCGAAGACGAGCGCTATAAACATTTGATTGGCAAAGAGGTGACGCTGCCTTTATGCGACCGCAACATCCCCATCATTGCCGACGATTATGTGGACAAGGACTTTGGCACGGGCGTGGTGAAGGTCACCCCTGCACACGACCATAACGACTATGCCGTGGGGCAGCGGCATAAGCTGCCCGTCATCTGCATTTTGACGCTGGACGCCAAGATCAATGAGCTTGCACCCCTTGTGTATCAAGGCTTAGACCGCTTTAAGGCACGAAAACAAATCGTCGCGGATTTAGAAGCGCTCGGCTTGATGGTCGAGATCAAAAAGCACAAGCTCATGGTTCCGCGCTGCGCCCGCACGGGGCAAGTGGTGGAGCCGATGCTGACCGATCAATGGTTCGTCGCCATGACAAGCAAGGGCAACGACAAGAACGTAAGCGGCTCGTCAATTGCGCAAAAAGCGATTGATGCGGTCACGTCTGGACGCGTGAAGTTTGTGCCCGAAAACTGGGTCAACACCTACAACCAGTGGATGAACAACATCACCGATTGGTGCATTTCGCGCCAGCTGTGGTGGGGGCATCAAATCCCAGCCTGGTATGACGACGCGGGTAATGTGTACGTGGCAGAAAACGAGACGGATGCTCTGCAAGCCGCGCGGGATAAGGGCTACAGCGGTACGCTTTCCCGCGACCCCGATGTGCTGGACACGTGGTACTCGTCGGCGCTGGTGCCGTTCTCAAGCCTTGGTTGGCCTGAAAAAACGGAAGATTTGAGTTTGTACTTGCCCTCCACCGTGCTGGTCACAGGCTACGACATCATCTTCTTTTGGGTGGCGCGGATGATCATGATGACGACGCACTTCACCGCGACAGCCGAGCAGCCGCACGGCATTGTGCCGTTTAAGGACGTGTACATCCACGGCCTCGTGCGCGACTCGCAAGGCCGCAAGATGAGCAAGTCGGAAGGCAATGTGCTTGATCCTGTGGACTTGATCGACGGCATCGCACTTGAGCCGCTGCTCGACAAACGCGCCACAGGTCTGCGCAAGCCAGAGACAGCTCCTCGAGTGCGCAAAGACACGGCGAAGGAGTTCCCCGACGGCATTCCAGGCTACGGCGCGGACGCACTGCGCTTTACGTTTGCGGCGCTGGCAAGCTTAGGTCGCAACATCAACTTCGACAGCAAGCGCTGCGAGGGTTATCGCAACTTCTGTAACAAGCTGTGGAACGCCACGCGCTTTGTGCTGATGAACTGCGAGGGGCAAGATTGCGGGCTCAAGGAACATACTAAAGAGGAATGCGCCGTTGGAGGAAGTGCACACGGCTATCTCTCCTTCTCGCAAGCTGACCGCTGGATCGTCTCAGCACTTCAACGTGCTGAATCCCAAGTCCAACAAGGCTTTGCGGACTATCGCCTTGATAACGTCGCCAACACGATTTACGATTTTGTCTGGAACGAGTTTTGCGATTGGTATTTGGAAATCGCTAAGGTGCAAATTCAAACGGGCACGGATGCTGAGAAACGAGCGACGCGCCGCACCCTCATTCGCGTGCTAGAAACCATTCTGCGTTTGGCTCACCCGATCATTCCGTTTATTACCGAAGAGCTATGGCAAAAAGTTGCCCCAGTAGCTGGGCGCATAACCCCCCAGTCCGCTGCTGCGGACAGCCCCCCTACTTCGCAGGGGAGCCCAAGCATCATGGTTGCGGCATATCCCATTTGCCAACCTGATCGCATCGACGAAGTAGCCGAAGCGCACGTCACGCGCCTCAAAGCATTGGTCGATTCCTGCCGTGCTCTGCGCGGTGAGATGAGCGTCTCGCCTGCGGCGCGTCTGCCACTGCACACACTGGGCGACGATGCCTTTATTGCGTCGATTGCACCCGTTTTGCAATCACTGGCAAAGCTTTCATCCGTCACCCAACATGCCTCGGAAGCCATGTGGAGTAAGGCTTGCGGGGCATCTCCCGTGGCCGTGAACGGCGACGCACGCATGAGCCTTTACATGGAAGTGGACGTGGATGCCGAGAAGGCACGGCTATCGAAAGAGATTGCCAGATTAGAAGGCGAGATCGCCCGAGCCAACGGCAAGCTGAACAATGAGGCATTTGTCGCCAAAGCACCACCAGCGGTGATTGAGCAGGAGCGCAAGCGCGTGGCGGAGTTTGCTGCTACGGTGGCGAAATTGACTGAGCAGATTGCGAAGTTGGGGTAATCCCAAGTTCAACGGTCAAAAATGCGGCGGCAAATCATCGCGCAGGTTACGCGGTGCAGCTAGGCCGCCGTCTGTGCTGGACTGTTTGATCGTCACGATTTCGCTAATCAGCGCGTCAATTTGTGCTTGCTGCCGAATCACGACTTGATCTAACTTTTCGAGTGCGTCGTCTAAAAAGCTGACTTTTAGCTCTAGTTCGTCAATCCGTTCGGTGACTCGTTCGGTGGCTTTGTCGCTTTGAGTTTTCATGAGAGGCGTTACAGTTAAGGATTTGGAGAACATAACATGATTAAGCACATCGTCGCTTGGACGCTCAAAGACCACGCCAAGGGCAATGACAAAGCCACTAACGCCAAGCTGATGCAAGAGATGTTTGCAGGCCTGCGTGGCAAGATTCCTGGGATGCTCAAATTAGAGACGGGTATTGATTTTTCTAAAACCGATGCAAGCTATGACGTGATGCTCTACACCGAATTTGAGAGCCGCGAGGCTTTAGCTGGCTATCAAGCGCACCCCGATCACAAAGCGTTGATGCCGTTTATTGCCGAAGTGCGGGTTGGCCGCATGTTGGTGGACTATGAAATTTAATTGCGAAATCTAATGGCTGGCCTTACTAAAACCTCCCCCTCGCCCGAAAACATCACGGCGCACCAAGCGTCGCGCTGTTTAGAAGTCGCTTTTGTCGACGGCAAAACGTTTCGCATTCCGTTTGAGCTGATGCGCGTATACAGCCCTTCTGCCGAAGTACAAGGCCACGGTCCTGGGCAAGAGATTTTGCAAACAGGCAAACGACTCACTAAGCTGCTCGAGCTCGAAGCCGTGGGCAATTACGCCGTCAAACCCACGTTTTCGGATGGTCACGATACAGGCATTTTTTCTTGGGACTATTTGTATTTTTTAGGCTCTCAAGAAGCTGATTTATGGAAGCAGTATGAGTCGCGGCTTGCAGCTGCTGGCGCGAATCGCGACGACGTGATGATTAAAGAGTCAAAAGGCGGTGGTTGTGGCTAATGCAGAGAAGCTAGAGGCAAAAACCCACTTTGGGTTTAACACGGTGGCCGAGTCTGAAAAAGCTGGCAGAGTTCGCGGCGTGTTTGACTCTGTAGCTAGCAAATACGACGTGATGAATGACCTCATGTCCATGGGTCTGCACCGCGTTTGGAAGCGTTACACCTTCATGGTGGCGAACGCGAAGGCTGGGATGCGCGTTTTGGACATTGCGGGCGGCACAGGCGATTTGGCACTGGGCTTTGCCAAAGACGTAGGAAGCACGGGACAAGTCGTCCACACCGACATTAACGAAGCGATGCTGCGCACAGGGCGCGACCGCTTGCTCAACGCTGGCGTGATTTTGCCCACCACCGTATGCGACGCGGAGAGGTTGCCGTTTGCGGATGCCTACTTTGATATCGTGAGCGTGGCATTTGGCCTGCGCAACATGACGCACAAGGACGTGGCACTCAAAGAGATGCTGCGCGTGTTGAAACCTGGCGGCAAGCTCTTAGTTTTGGAGTTCTCCAAAGTCGCACCACCGCTGCAAAAGATGTACGACTGGTACTCGTTCAAAGTGCTGCCCAAGCTAGGTTCGCTGGTGGCGGGCGATGCGGCGTCTTACCAATACTTAGCCGAGTCGATCAGGATGCATCCCGATCAAGAGACTTTGCGCGAGTTAATGCAATCCGCTGGCTTTGCCCATGTGGACGTGCATAACCTCTCAGCAGGTGTGGTGGCGCTACATGTGGGTATCAAGTAAGTCACAATAAAACAACAGTAAGGGTTTTTATAACCCGCCAAACACTTGAAATGTGGAAAATACGTACCATCTATTTTTGGCGTGTCTTTTTCTTAAATTAACGGAGCTTGTATGAAACTCATGTCTACTTTGGCTATCGCTGCGGTGTCTATCGCACTGGCTTTTTCCACAATCAATGCCGAGGCGGCTAAACGCATGGGTGGTGGTAAATCAACGGGACAGCAATCCCAAAATGTGACGAATAAACAAGCGGCGCCGCAAAACACCGCCACGCCTGCACAGGCTGCAAAACCTGCCGCTGCACCAGCTGCCGCTCCAGCGGCACCAGCTCCAGCGCCTAAAAAGCCTTGGGGCGCCATGCTGGGTGGACTTGCCGCTGGCCTTGGCCTCGCATGGCTAGCTAACTCTATGGGCCTTGGTGGCGCTCTCGGCGGTGCAATGGGCAGCATTTTGATGATGCTCTTGATGGGCGTTGCGGCTTTCATGGCTTGGAACATGTACAAGCGCTACAAAGCAAGCCAACAAGAAGCGAAGCTACAACCCGCTTATGCCAATGGCTATAACCCCAATAACGTGGGCAATGATGCTGCAGCACGTCCGTTTGAGCGCACCGTATTCACAGATGTCCCAGCCGCCACGCAAGGTGGCTCGATGATTGGTTCCGCTATTGGTGCAAGTGCAGCAGAAGCACCATCTGCCCTTGCTGGTACGCAAAACTGGGGCATCCCTGCTGGTTTTGACACGGTTGGCTTTTTAGCAGGTGCCAAGGCACACTTTGTGAACCTGCAAGCCGCATGGGATAAGGCTGACATGACGACGCTTAAAACCATGCTGACTGAGGAGATGCTGGCTGAAATTCGTACACAAATCGCCGAGCGTGATGCCGCCGCACCAGCTGGCACAGTACACCGCACCGAAGTGATCTCGGTAGACGCGCAGTTGCTGGGTATTGAAGAGTTGCCCGCAGGCATTCATGCTGCGCACTTTATGGCGAGTGTCGAGTTCTCAGGCGTCATTCGAGAAGAAGTGGGCCTAGCTCCTGAGCCATTCAAAGAAGTGTGGAATTTGACCAAACCCGTTGCAGGTGGCGGTTGGTTGGTCGCGGGCATTCAAGCGTTAGATTGAAGCTGTCATTCCCGCGAAGGCGGGAATCCAGTTCAAAGCAAAGATAATCAGGCAGATGAACACTCTGCCTGATTTTTTTACGTCTTTTTTTGCCAAACTCCCACAACCGCCCGAATGGCTGATCTCTGAGGGACACAACCGAATCGTTCTACTGCTCAATCACGTGCTCCAGCAAGAGCCCGAAGCCATGCAGCGTATCGCTAGGCAAAAAGGGCGTATCGTCAAATTTGCGTGGCAGCAGTACACATTACTACTCTCGCCTACAGCCGTGGGCTTGCTGGCTGTGGCTTCCGAGCCATCTGCCGAAGATAAAAAAATTGATTTACTGCTTGAAATCATCGACACCGATGTGTCCGAACTTGGTAAAAAGTTGATGCAAGGTGATAAACCCAATGTACGAATTGAAGGTGATGTGCAATTAGCCGCCGAGGTGCAGTGGCTCACGCAAAACGTGCAATGGGATTTAGAAGGTGATTTAGCGCGCATTGTGGGCAACGTACCCGCGCATCACATGGCAAACGCCATGCGCGACTTGCGAAACAAATTGCGCGAGTGGGTGGCAAAAAAATCATGAGCTGGTTACTCGCACCATTCAGCATGGTTTTTCGTGCGCTGTTCATCCTTTGGGTGGCGCTTTGGTATGGTTTGCTTCAAAAGCTGCTCTCGGTAAAGCCACGTGCGGTAAGGCTTAGAGAAGCATTTGAGGCGCTAGGGCCCATCTTTATTAAGTTTGGCCAAGTGCTCTCCACACGGCGCGACATGCTCGCTCCCGACTTTGCCGACGAACTTGCCAAGCTACAAGACCGCGTGCCGCCTTTTAGCGGTGATGTGGCCGTTAGCATCATCGAACGAGCGCTCAGCAAGCCAATCACAGAGCTTTACGCCAGCTTTGACCGTACGCCCGTCGCCAGTGCCTCTATCGCGCAGGTTCACTTTGCGACGTTAAATGATGCTGCGCAAACACCCGTTGCCGTGAAGGTGCTACGCCCGAACGTCGTGCGCTCTATCGACCAAGACTTGATGCTACTGCACGCGCTGGCTTGGGTCGTCAAACGAACCAGCGCCGATGGACGCCGTTTGCGCCCTGACGAAGTAGTGGCAGAGTTCGACACTTACCTGCACGACGAGTTAGATTTGATGCGCGAGGCCGCCAACGCCGTGCAACTCAAACGGCAAATGAACGAGCTCAAAGAGCCCGATGTCCGCGTGCTGATTCCCGATATGCACTTTGATTACTGTGCCACCGAAGTCATGACCATGCAGCGCATGAGCGGTGTACCGATCAACCAGATCGACAAGCTCAAAGCGGCAGGAGTGAACCTCAAAAAGCTCGCCAGCGACGGCATCATTATTTTTTATAGCCAAGTCTTTCGCCATGGTTTCTTTCATGCCGACATGCACCCAGGCAACATCGCGGTCAGCCTTACGCCTGAATCACTGGGTACGCCCATTCTGTATGACTTTGGCATTGTGGGCTCGCTCACGCAAGTGGACAAAGACTACCTTGCGCATAACTTTTTAGCCTTCTTCCGCCGCGACTACCGCCGCGTGGCGGAGCTGCACATCGAGTCGGGTTGGGTCGATAAAACGGTGCGCATCGAAGCGCTGGAATCCGCTATTCGCACTTGCTGCGAGCCATACTTTGGCAAGCCTTTAAAGGATATTTCTCTCGGTGTCGTGCTGCTGCGTTTATTCCAAACCTCACGCCGCTTTAATGTCGCAATTCAGCCGCAATTGGTGCTCTTGCAAAAGACACTACTCAACGTCGAAGGTTTGGCTCGCGAACTAGATCCAGACCTCGATTTATGGACAACCGCAAAACCATTTTTAGAGAACTGGATGAGTGAGCAAATGGGCTGGAAGCAGTTACTGCAGGAAATCGAAAATAATGCGCCTGTTTATGCAAAATTGATTCCTCAGCTACCTGTGCTCATTTTTGAATTTTTAAAAAAATACGTTAAACCTGAAAACAAATAATCATGTTGTTAGCTCTTGTATTTGCTTACCTCATCGTCACCATTGCCATCGGTTTAATCGCAGCAAGGCGCGTTAAAAATACCGCCGATTTCGCTGTTGCAGGCAGGCACTTGCCGCTCATCATGATCGTTACCACCACTTTCGCCACGTGGTTTGGCTCAGAGACGGTGCTGGGCATTCCCGCCAAGTTTGTGAGTAGTGGCTTAAATGGCGTAGTTGAAGATCCATTTGGCGCGGGCACTTGCCTCATTTTGGTGGGTGTGTTCTTTGCTGCCAAACTCTACAAAATGAATTTGCTGACCATTAGCGATTATTTTCGCGAGCGCTTTGGTCCGCGCGTGGAGGTGCTGTGCTCCATCATCATCATGCTGTCGTACTTAGGTTGGGTATCGGCGCAAGTCACAGCTTTGGGACTGGTTTTTAATTTGCTCTCAAACGGAGCCATTCCAGTCCCACTTGGCATGGTCATTGGCGTTTCAGCCATTCTTGCCTACACACTATTTGGCGGCATGTGGTCGGTTGCCGTGACGGACTTTATACAAATGATTATTTTGGTGGTTGGCTTATCCACCATCGCCGTCTTTGCCGCCAACTTGGCTGGTGGAGCAGACAAAGTGATAGCGCTGGCAGTCAGCAAAGACATGTTCCGCTTTTTGCCAGAACCCTCTTTCAGAGATATCGTTTTCTTCTTTGCTGCGGCCATCACCATGATGCTGGGCTCTATCCCGCAGCAAGACGTATTCCAGCGCGTCATGTCAGCCAAAGATACGAGTGCCGCCACCAAAGGCCCCGTTATTGGCGGGATTTGCTATATTTTGTTTGCCTTCGTCCCCATGTTCTTAGTGACCAGTGCCCTTGTCATCATGCCCGAGCAATCGGCAGCGCTGCTAAAAGACGATCCGCAAAAAGTGCTGCCAACCTTGGTGCTGACCCATATGCCATTTGCCATGCAAGTGCTATTTTTTGGGGCGCTTTTGGCTGCAATCCAATCGGCGGCATCGGCCACGTTGCTTGCGCCCAGCGTTACTTTTGTAGAGAACATCTGGCGGCAATGGAAGCCGCATATGGGCGATAAGCAAGAACTCAAAACCATGCGCATCACGGTACTGTGTTTTGCCATATTGGTTTTGATTTACGCCATTAGCAGCCAAGGCACTTCCATTTACGAAATGGTCTCAGGTGCTTACCAAGTCACCTTGGTCGGCGCGTTTGTGCCGCTGGTATTTGGTCTCTACTGGAAGCGTGCCACCACGCAAGGCGCACTGGCCGCTATCGGCTTCGGTATCGGAACATGGTTAGTGTTTTTAGCAAGTCCACTTGGCAGCGAATTCCCCGCACAGTTGGCGGGAATTTTGGCGGCAGCGGCTGGCATGGTTATCGGTTCAATCTCACCGCAGCGGATTCAACCTGCACACGGTACGCACCACAAGCTTCGCATCGCTTGATCTACCGCTGCGGCATATCCTCGCGTCCATAGCCAAGACTAACGGTAGCGTCTTCAGGAATCGCGGGCATAGTGGCATTCCACGCCTCCCAAGCATCACGCATCGCAGAAAGCCTCTCGGGCTGGTGCTTACCCAGGTTAGCACGCTCGCGCGCATCTAGCGTGAGGTCAAACAAGTAGTCATGCCCATCGACTCGCAAGTATTTGTAATTGCCCAGCCGCATGGCACGCTGCCCACGGTGGTTCATACGCCAAAAAAGCGGATGCTCGATAGTTTTTGAGCCATCGGCCAGCAAGCCAAGTAGGGATTGCCCGTCCAGAGGGTATGCCCCAGAAGCCACAGCCGATGCGGCCTTCAAAGCACCACCTACGTCGAGCATGGTGGCACTCCAATCCATCGTCAAGCATTGCTGGCTACTCACCTGCCCTGCTTTGATAACGGCTGGCCAATGCGCAATGTAGGGCACGCGAATACCGCCCTCGGTCAAATCCATCTTGCCGCCCACCAGTGGCCAGTTGTCCGAGAAGCGCTCGCCGCCGTTGTCAGAAGTGAAGACGATCAGAGTGTTGTCCAGTTTTTCCTGTGCTTTGAGCAGCGCCGCAATACGCCCAATGCCCTCGTCCATGTGGTGAATCATGCGGCGATAGCTATGGATATTGCCGCCATGCAAATGGAAGATGTTGTCTTTAATTTCCTGCGCCAATTCCTCGTCGTCACGAGTCTCCCACGGCCAATGCGGCGCGGTGTAGTGCAGGCTGATAAAGAACGGTTTAGTCGCGTCAGTTCGCCCCACATAATCCAACGCCCGACTGGTGATGAGATCCGTCAAATAACCCGTCTCAAACTGCTCTTTCACGATGTCTTTTTCAGACTGCCAAAGGTCATGAGTTCCTCGCGAATCGCAATGCGTGAAATAGTCCACACCACCCGACATAGGGCCAAAAAATTCGTCGTACCCTGACAGCAGTGGTCCAAAATTGGGGGCGTAACCAAGATGCCATTTGCCAATGAGTGCCGTGGCATAACCCGCACCTTTTAGCATCGACGGCAGCGTGGGGTTCTCAGGCGGCAATCCGAGCGTGGTAGAGCCACGGCTCTTGCTGCTAATCGGCTCCTCGGCAGCACCGCGCAAACGGTATTGATACCGCGCCGTCATCAAAGCAAAACGAGTCGGTGAGCAAACGGGTGAGTTGGAATAGCCATCCGTAAACAGCATGCCGTTAGCTGCCAGCTTGTCGAGTTCAGGGGATACAGACTCTTTGCCAGTGCCGTCAAACCCACGTCCACCATAGCAGCCAAGGTCGGCATAGCCTAAATCGTCTGCGACGATGAAGATGATGTTGGGCTGTTTCATGTACGCTGTAGGTTAATGGCTTTAGCTAAATCGCCCCATTTTTTGTAGTCGCTTTGGATCAGCTGAGTGAGCTCTTGCGGTGTGCCGCCCTCAGGATATTGTCCATTAGCCAAAAGATGCGAGCGCACCTCGCGCGACTGCAGCGCTTGGTTAAAGGCTGCGTTTAGCTTGGCCAGTACGGGCTTGGGCGTTCCTTTGGGTGCAAGGTAAGAGAACCACCCTGCGCCCGTCACCTTGGGATGTCCTAGCTCCGCAAAGGTTGGCACGTCAGACAAAAACGGGGAGCGCTTGGTATCGCTGGTAGCGAACACCTTAATACGCTTAGCCTGATAAGGGATCACCGTTCCACCAACCGTATTGATAAATAACTTAACCTGCCCTCCTAGCAAGTCTTGCATCGCTTGTGTCGCGCCGCGATACGGGATGTGATTGAGCTTGATGCCTAAAGATCGCTCCAAAAGCTCGAACACAAAATGCCCAAGCGACCCGACACCATAAGAAGCGATGGTTGTGTTGGCAGGATCAGCCTTTAACCAAGCGACCAATTCCGTCCAATTGTTGGCAGGCACAGAGGGGTGGGCGCACAAGGCCGTACCGAAACGCGTCGCGAGCACAATCGGTTCAAAATCTTTGAACACATCAATGCGGAACTCTTTGTAGGCATGGGGATTGATGGTGAGCATCGATGCCGTTCCCAACAGCAGCGTATGACCGTCAGGCTCGGCCTGCTTCATGAGCTCCATCGCGATATTGCCATTCGCCCCAGATTTGTGATCCAAAATGATGGTTCCAAACGAGTCACGCAGTGCATTCGCAATCGCACGGGTGAGCACATCCATCGTCCCGCCAGCTGGGACAGAAATTAAAACCTTGATTGGTTTAGCGGGATATCCGCTAGCTGTTCCTTGTGCGGAACTCAACATAGGCAAGCCTGCCAAGCTAGTAGCCGCAAGTCCAGCTGTCATTTGACGTCGATTAAGCATCAATCACTCCTTTAAATATCAATCAGCCTGAAAACCCGACGCTTTAATTGGTTTTTCCCATTTATTCAAATCAGCCCTTTGCACGGCCGCCAATTGCTCGGGCGTACCACCAATCACATCAAAACCCAGACTGGTGAGCTTGTTTTTGGCTACTGGATCGTTAATCGCATCAACAACCGCCTTATTGATGCGAGCTAGCGTTGCAGCTGGCATGTTGGCAGGGCCATAAATGGCAAACCAAGCGCTGGCATCCATCGGAATGCCTTGCTCGCGCAGGGTAGGAACATCGGGCAATTGGCTAGAGCGCTGTGCACCTGTCACCGCAATAATTCGTGCCTTACCTGCTCGGTGGTTTTCCAAAGCTTCAGACACCACATCCATGTTGTAACCGACATGTCCACCTAAAAGCGCATTCATGGCAGGTGCGCCACCTTGAAAGGGAACATGTTGAAAATCAATCTTGGCTGCCTCGCCCAGCATGACGCCTAAAAAATGCGGCACCGTCCCACTACCCGATGATCCATACGTGCTGCCTGTAGGATCGCTTTTGACTTTGGCAAGCATTTCTGCAATATTTTTCACTTGTGTCTTTGGACCCGAAACGATGGCAAATTGAAATCCTGCTAATTGACTCACTGGCGTGAAGTCTTTAACAGGATCAAAGCTCATTTTTTTAAACACGTGCGGGAAAATCACCATCGGGCCGCTAGGCGTCACGAACAACGTTGTTCCATCTGGCGTAGCAGTTTTGAGTGCCTCAATCGCGATACGACCTGCCGCACCAGGCTTGTTCTCGACGATGACACTTTGACCACCCAGTTTTGCCGTCATGCGCTCTGCCAGCACGCGAGCCATCACATCGGCTGAGCCGCCAGGCGGAAAGCCAACCAAAATCTTGATTGGCTTATCGGTATTCGTTGGTGTTTGCGCGTTGGCTAAGCCACACAAAACGCCTAAGCTACTGACTAGTAAAGTCGTTAAAAAAGTGATGCGATTCATGTGATCTCCGTGATGTTTTTATATCGTTTTAAAAATCAAACGCACACAATCGCCACCGCCTTGGTGTTGATGTAGGCTTCCAAAATTTCCGTGCCACCCTCTGAGCCGTAGCCCGAATCTTTGATACCGCCAAATGGCATTTCAGCCCATGCTGCGCCGCCTTGGTTGATCCACAAGAGTCCAAGCTCCAACTGCTTGCTCAAGATATGCGCGTTTTTAAGCGAGCTGGTAAACGCATAGCCAGCAAGACCAAACGGTAAGCGATTCGCCTGTGCAATCGCCTCTTCCAAATCATCAAAGCCTTGAATCGCAGCCATGGGGCCGAATGGTTCCGTGTTCAAAATATCGGCATTCATTGGCAAATCAGTAATCACCGTGGGCGCAAAGAAATTGCCGCTGGTGCCAATGCGTTCGCCGCCCGTGGCAATCGTTGCGCCCTTGGCGCGTGCGTCCGCTGTCAACTGCTCCATCGCTGTGACGCGGCGAAAATTAGCGAGAGGTCCCATGGTTGTGCCATCCGCCATACCGTCTGCGACTTTGAGCTTCTCTGCAATTGCGACCATGCCTTTAGCAAATTCGGCTTTGATCGAGTTGTGCACCAAAAAGCGGGTGGGTGATACGCAAACTTGGCCTGCGTTTCTAAATTTCATCGTGCCAGCGGTTTTAAGGGCGAGCCCAATGTCGGCATCTGCGGCAACGATCACGGGGGCGTGACCACCGAGTTCCATCGTGGCGCGTTTCATGTGGAGGCCAGCCATAGCAGCCAGCTGTTTGCCCACAGGTGTTGAACCCGTAAAGGTAATCTTACGCACGTAAGGATGAGGAATCAAATAGCCCGAGATTTCGGCTGGGTCACCATAGACCAAGCTAATCACGCCAGGCGGCACGCCTGCATCCACAAAGGCTTGAATCAACGCGGCTGGCGATGCAGGGGTTTCTTCGGGCGCTTTGACGATGATGGAGCAACCAGTAGCCAATGCGGCGGATAACTTGCGCACGACTTGGTTAATGGGGAAGTTCCAAGGCGTGAACGCAGCCACGATGCCGACAGGCTCTTTGTGCACTTGCGCGGACACATTCATCGCGCGTGGCGGCACAAGGCGGCCATAGACGCGGCGGCCTTCTTCGGCGCACCATTCGATGATTTCTGCGGAAGCAGCCGCTTCCATCTTGGCTTCAATCAGTGGCTTGCCTTGCTCTTGCGTCATCAAAGCGCCAATATCAGCGGCCCGCTCTCGCATCAGAGCTGCCGCTTTTCTCATGATGTTCGAGCGCTCAACGGCAGGCGTGTTACGCCAAATTTGAAAACCTTTTTTGGCGCTTTCGAGCGCACGGTCAAGGTCAGCGATACCCGCGTGAGCGACGCGTCCAATTTCTAAGCCAGTGGCAGGATTAACCACGGGCTGCGTCTTGCCGCTGGCAGCATCGCACCATTGGTTGTCGATCAAGAGTTGTGTATTTTTGTAGGTCATGGTTTTTCCTTAATTGATGGAGGCTTCTAAAATTTTTCGGATCGGCGCTGGTAGTCCAAGCTGCAATGCAGTTTTGATTGAATGCCAAACGCCAAGTTCAGCTAGTTTACTGTGCGCGGATACATCAAACTGCACCACGTGCAGCCACAAATCTTTGTGGGTTAAAACGTGTTTCAGCACAGGAGCAAAGACGAGTTTTTTGTGCGCGGTTTTGGGCAAACTTGCAAGCAGCGCTTCCTCGCTATCGAAAGGCGGCAAGCTATACAAGCCCGCCCATACCTTGGACGCGCCATCCATGGGGCGTTGCTGCAACAAAACATCACCCTGCGGTGTAGTTGCATGCAAGAGCCAAATGGATTCTGTGCTTCGTTTGAGTTTTTTTGTTTTGACAGGGTATGCCTCGTAGGCCATATGCTGATTGGCTTCGCAAAGGGACGCCACGGGACAGCTTGCACAGTCTGGGCTACGGGCATGGCATAGCGTTGCACCCATATCCATCAAGGCCTGTGTATAAGCAGGCATGGCTATTTTCAAATTTTTAGTCGGCAAAAGCGCAGTTGCCTTGTCCCAAAGAGAACTCACTTCAGATGCTTTGGCTAAGTCGCCATCAAACGCCAACACGCGAGCCAAGACGCGCTTGACGTTGCCGTCCAAAATCGCGACCCGTTCGCCGTAACAAAACGCGGCAATCGCGGCAGCGGTGGAGCGCCCCACGCCCACTAACTGTTCAAGCTCGTTGGCGGATTTAGGAAACTGGCCGCCAAAGTCCTGCATCACTTGATTTGCGGCGCGATGCAAATTGCGAGCACGGGTGTAGTAGCCCATGCCACTCCAAAGCGCGAGCACATCGTCCTGTGATGCTTGCGCCAAGGCTTCAACGGTTGGGAATTTGGCGAGAAATTTGGGGTAAAAGTTGAGTACGGTTGCAACTTGCGTTTGCTGCAGCATTACTTCGCTAAGCCATACTGAATAAGGGCTGCGGGCATATTGCCATGGCAAACTGTGCCGCCCGTGCTTGCTTTGCCAAGCGATGACTTTGGCGGCGAAGTTTGTCATTTAGGCGGGAATCCAAGCCCCTGCTGCGTTCTAGCATTTGCCTCGCCATCTATGCCTTTGGACAACGCTACCAACCGCCTGCCCTGCGCCTTGATGGCTTCTAATTGCACATCCAAGGCCGCCATTTGCGCGTCGGCATCCGAGCTAGAGCCTTGCACGCTAGAGACAGACGCTATGCGTTTAGCAAGACTACGTTCGCGCTCCACAAATTCGGTTTGCAACACTTGCACCGTGGATTGCGCCCATTGTTCAATATCCGCATGTGCGCTTTCAAAGATCATGCGCACTTGCACAAATAGTGTTTGCAACACTCGCTGCAAATGGTCTTTACTCATCAAGCGCCAGCTATTACCAAACTCTAGATGATGCAAATGCGAAAGCCGCGTATTTGCCAACTTATCAGCAAAGCTTGCGAGCTTGGGCGCAGGCATCAGCGCAATCGCAAAGCCGAGCTGCGTGTTCATGGCTTTGATTTTGAGGAACAAATCGCCATAAAGCCTTGCTAGATCAGCCTCTGAAGCTTCAAGGTTGCTTTGCAGCTCGGTAAAGGCATCCTCGTAACTTTGGCGCAAACCCATTTTGAGCAAACTGCCATTAAACGTTTTACCCATGGCATAAATCTGAGCCTTAAGACTAGGCGTGCTGATGTGCGCCAGCGCTTTGCCAATGCCAGCCAAGCAAATCTCTTGCAGGCGCTCAAACTGCTTACCTGCCTCGGCCACTTCTCGTTTTTCTACTGTCATGCGGGCCAGCATCATTTTTAGGTTCTGAGCGCTTTTACCCACCACCGATTGAATTTGTGCTTTTTGATCCGCCACGTCGCGAAAGCGGCGCTCCAGCGCCCGCGCTGCCGTACTTTGCAAGCGCGTCATGCCGCTCATGCAATTTTGCTGGATGATGCTTTGCCGCTCGCGTACCAAATGCCCGCCCAGTATGGCTTCCAACTCAGGTAGGCCACTGCGTGCCAATAGATCTGGATCGTGCCGAATTTTTGCCATCAAACCTTTTTGTGCCGATATCGCCACCACTGATTGACGACTAATGCTGAGTAGTTGCGCCGTGTCGATGCATTGTTTCTCTAGCTCAGCATTCACCTCGGCAGGTGACTTCAAATCATCCCACAGCGTATCGATTTTGTTCAGAATAGCGTAGCGCGGAATATGCGCCGCCGCCGCGTGACTGAGGTGTTCGCGCCATAAATCGAGGTCAGATTTGGTCACGCCCGTGTCTGCTCCCAAGATGAAGAGCGTGGCCTGCGCTTGACCTAATAGCGCCATCGTCAAATCTGGCTCCACGCCTACAGCATTCAAGCCTGGCGTGTCCAAAATCACCAAACCTTGCTGAAGTAGCGGATGTGGGATATTGATGCAGGCGTGCCGCCACACAGGCACTTCGACTTGTCCCATCCTATCGGGCGCAGGGTTATCGGGATTGCGTTCGCCGTTTGGCCCATCGGGCAGCCAAAAACCAAGCTTGGTGGCCTCCTCGACGCTGACGCGCTGCACTTCGCTCACTTTGTTAATCGTCTGCGCCATGGCAGCAGGCTCTTGCGGATTAAAAGTGAATGTGACCCAGGCTTCTGGTCGCATACGCCAATGAGCAATGCTGGTGGCCTCTTTGCGCGTGTTAATGGGCAAAAGCCTGATGCTGATAGGCAAGGCAGGGTTCCACGCCATTTCTGCTGGACACATGGTGGTGCGGCCAGCACCTGCAGGCATGATGCGCCTTCCGTAGTGCGCAAAAAACAGTGCATTGATGAGCTCAGATTTGCCGCGTGAAAACTCGGCAATCACTGCCACCATCACTTGCTGGCTGGAGAGTTGATAACGCAACCGATTGACTTCGGCGTAAGCATTGGCATCAGCCAGCTTGTTTTTCTCTAGCCACTCTGCCAATGCGGTCAAGCGCTTGGCAAACCCCACACACCACAGCTGGTGCTGATCGAACTGGGACTGCATCGTGGCAGGACTAGCCAATGAGTCTGGACGGTGAACAGGATGAGGGGCGGACATAGAAGGCGTGATTATCACGGACGCTGACAGCTGGCGCAATAAAACGTCGAGCGCTGTCCTTGGCGAATCGTACGAATAGGCGCTTGGCAGACATGGCAAGGCAAACCCGCACGGTCATAAACCGCAGCTTGCAGCTGGAAATGCCCATCTTCGCCGTGCGCGTTGGCAAAGTCACGCAAAGTTGAACCGCCTAAATCGAGCGCATTTTGTAAGACTTGCAAAATCGCTGCATGCAGCTTGTCCGCTCTTGGCCTACTGATGCGGCTTGCCAAGGTCTGTGGCCGCAAAGCCGCATGGAATAGCGCTTCTGAGGCATAGATATTGCCCACGCCCACCACAGGCTGCCCAGAGAGCAGCACTTGTTTAATTGGGCTTTTGCGCTGATGGATGCTTTTATAGAAATAATCTGTTGTGAAGGCGTCACCAAACGGCTCAACACCCAAATTGCCAAGCAGCTTTTGAGCCATCGGCGCATCTTCCGACTCGGCGTACACCACAGCGCCAAAGCGGCGTGGGTCATGCAGACGCAGCGTGCCTTGCGTAGTTTGCAAGTCAAAATGATCGTGTGCACCTGCGGGTGGCAAGGCGCTACCAGAGAACATCAATCGCCCTGACATGCCTAGATGGATGAGCAACATCCCCTCACTCATATCCAGTAATAGATATTTACCGCGTCTGCGAACTTCAATCACCGTTTTGCCCACGAAGTCATGCGGGTTATGACCTCGCCCAGAGAAGAGTGGCCAACGAAGCGGCTTGCCCATGCGCACAGCTAAGATGCGTGCGCCTGCAATGCGATTGGCAAACGAGAGACGGGTGACTTCAACTTCGGGTAATTCGGGCATCCTTGAATTATCATGCCCACTATGAAGAAATATCTCATTGCTCTGCTTGCACTAGTCCTCTCAACTGCGTTTGCTCAATCACCCAAACGAGCCGACGCGGATAACAGCAATATGGATGCTGAGACCTTTTATGGCATCTTAATTGCCGAGCTTGCCCGTATAGACGGCGAACCTGGCGAGGCGATGAGCATTTATTTAGAACTAGCACGCAAAACGCCGACCGACCAATTATTTGAGCGTGCTACGCGCTTGCCGCTAGAAGTCCGTGATGGCGATACCGCACGCAATATCGCGTTTGAGTGGATAAGGCTCTTGCCAGCATCGGCTCTTGCGCAAAACTATCTCTTTCAAATCAACTATGCGCAAAGGCAATATGCCAATGCCCTGCCGCCACTGCGTAAATTTTTAGAACTAACGCCCGAGGCGGACAGAGCGGGCGTGATCATTGGTCTGACGCAATACTTCTCGCAAATCCCAGACAAGCAAGCATCGACCAATGAGCTAGGTCGCATCCTCGAGCCCTATCTCAGCGCCTCAGCCTACCCCGTGGCAACCCGCACGGCTGCACGGTTAACGATGGCTCGCTCACTACTGAATGCCTCACGCTACAACGATGCGCTGGCACAGCTACGCTTACTCACAACGGAATCCCCTACTTCCATTGATGGCTGGCTGCTTCAAGGTGCGCTTGAGCTGCAGGAAAATCAATTTGCAGCAGCAGATAAGTCGTTT
>JANPAS010000038.1:0-9829 GCA_031430035.1 Comamonadaceae bacterium
TTGCCAGCTCAGGAGCAGCGCGAGCTTTGATTTCATTGAGTTGCTTTGCTGTTAATGGACCATCATCGCGTTCGTATTGAGGCGCAAGCTCGTCTAGTTCATGAGTTGGTGAGTTGTCAATCATCACTTCTTCCCCGTAGACCCATACCCACCCTCACCGCGCTCAGATGCAGGAAACTCAGCTACCACATTAAACGTCGCTTGCACCACAGGCACGATCACAAGTTGCGCGAGGCGCTCCATGGGCTCGATGGTGAAAGCTGTATCGCTGCGGTTCCATGCGCTCACCATAAGTTGGCCTTGGTAGTCGGAGTCGATGAGTCCGACCAAATTGCCCAGCACGATGCCGTGTTTGTGCCCCAGCCCCGAGCGGGGCAGGATGAGCGCGGCGTAGTTCGGGTCTTTCAGATACATCGCCATGCCCGTGGGTACGAGTTGCCATGCGTTGGGAGCGAGTGTGAGTGGCTCAGTCAGGCAAGCCCGCAGGTCAAGCCCCGCGCTGCCTGGCGTGGCATAGGCGGGCATTTGGGTGTGGAGGCGTTCATCTAGGATTTTGATGTCGATGTTCATTTGTGTGATTCTTATTTCAGTCTTTTTGCAATTTCGATCACCAGCTCGCGAGCCAGCGCTGTCTTGGGTGCTCTTGGCAATTCTTTCGTGCCGTTTGCGTCCACCAAGAGCAGGGCGTTGTCGTCCATGCCAAAGGTGGCGGGGCCGATATTTCCCACCAAGAGCGGCACGTTTTTACGCTCACGTTTCGCCTTGGCGTGGGCTTCTAGATTTTCGCTTTCGGCTGCAAAGCCAATACAGTAAAGGCTTCCAGCAAGGGCGCGCTCGGATTTAGCGACCGTTGCCAAGATGTCCGGATTTTCGATGAATGTGAGGGCGGGCGTATCGCCCGAGCCATCCTTTTTGATTTTTTGGCTCGCCGCGTTGGCAGGTCGCCAATCCGCGACTGCTGCTGTGGCGACAAAGATGTCTGCGCTATCAATGTTGGCTTGCACTGCTGTCAGCATGTCGCTCGCAGACAATACAGAGATGTTTTTAACCCCCCTTGGGAAGCCAATCGCTGTGCGGCCTGCAACGAGGGTGACCTCGCAGCCCGCATCCCGCATAGCCTCTGCGATAGCGAATCCCATTTTTCCGCTGGAGAGGTTAGTGATGCCGCGCACGGGGTCAATCGCCTCGTAGGTTGGGCCAGCGGTAATCAGCGCTCGCTTGCCAGCTAAGACCTTGGGCGTAAAGTGAGCTACCAAGTCAGCCAAGATTTCATCAGCCTCCAGCATCCGACCATCGCCCACTTCTCCGCAAGCTTGGTCGCCATTGCCAACGTCTAGTACGAATGCGCCATCTGCTTTCAACTGCGCCATATTGCGCTGTGTGGCGGGGTGTGCCCACATCTCGCGGTTCATGGCGGGAGCCAAGATCAGCGGGACTTCGGCGGGTTTTGCGAGACACAAAAGACTGAGTAAATCGTCGGCACGGCCATGTAAGAGTTTTGCCATGAAGTCGGCGCTGGCGGGGGCGATTAGCACGGCATCGGCAAGCTTGCCATCGGGACTGCGTGTGAGATTGATGTGCGCCATGTTGTTACTGATTGCGGCCTCGCTGCCAACGGCAGCTGGGCGTGCGTCCCACTGCGACGTAAACACCTCACGCCCTGAGAGCGCTTGCATGGTCACGGGGGTCATAAATTGCATTGCGGCGTCTGTCATGACCACTTGTACGGTCGCACCTGCTTTGACTAGCGCACGGCAAGCTTCAGCAGCTTTGTACGCTGCGATACCGCCTGTCATGCCTAGCACTATGTGCTTACCATGGATAGAGTGCTTGTTTTGAAGAATTGTGTGTTCAGCCATAAAGCAGGAATGTATCAGCTTCTATAATCAAAATTTCCACTTAGGCTGATTCGCTGGAGTCAGCCCCATAGCATGACCAAATTCGTATTCGTTACTGGCGGCGTGGTGAGTTCCCTAGGCAAGGGAATTGCTTCTGCGTCGCTCGCCGCCCTCCTTGAGAGCCGCGGCCTCACCGTCACCCTCATCAAACTCGATCCGTACCTGAACGTTGACCCCGGCACCATGAGTCCGTTTCAGCATGGCGAGGTGTTTGTCACCGACGATGGCGCGGAGACTGACCTTGATTTAGGGCATTACGAGCGGTTTATTGAAACGCGGATGCGCAAAACCAACAATTTCACCACAGGTCAGATTTATCAAACCGTGCTGGAAAAAGAGCGTCGCGGCGACTATCTTGGTAAAACCGTGCAGGTGATTCCGCATGTGACGAATGAGATTCAGACTTTCATCAAACGCGGCGCAGAGCAAGCTAGCAAAGGTCTGGCGGGAAATCAAGAAAAAATTATTGACGTAGCGATTGTGGAAATTGGCGGCACGGTGGGTGACATTGAGTCTTTGCCGTTTTTGGAGGCGGTGCGCCAAATGGGACTGAAGATGGGGCCTGGACATACGGCTTATTTGCACCTGAGCTACTTGCCTTGGCTGGCGGCAGCTGGCGAGCTCAAAACCAAGCCGACTCAGCATACGGCGCAAAAACTGCGTGAAATTGGTATTCAAGCCGATGCGCTGCTCTGCCGCGCCGATCGCCCGATTCCTGACGGTGAGCGCGAAAAAATCTCCATGTTCTCCAACGTGGCGGAGTCGGGTGTGATTTCGATGTGGGACGTGGACACCATTTACAAAGTGCCGCGTATGCTGCACGAGCAGGGGCTGGATCAGCTCGTGTGCGACAAGCTGCGTATCGATGCACCGCCTGCCAACCTCAAGCGCTGGGACGATTTGGTGGCTGCCACCGCCAACCCGAGCTACAGCGTCAACATTGCGATGGTGGGCAAATACACCGATTTCTCCGATAGTTACAAGTCGCTCAACGAAGCGCTACGTCACGCGGGATTGAAAAATCACGCCAAGGTGAACATCAGCTATGTGGACTCGGAAGAAATTACCGCTGACAACGTCAATCAACTCGATAAGTTTGATGCGGTGCTCGTGCCAGGCGGTTTTGGCGAGCGCGGTGTAGAAGGCAAGATTATGGCCGTCGGCTATGCACGGACGCAAAAGATTCCGTACCTTGGCATTTGTCTCGGGATGCAAGTGGCCACGATTGAGTTTGCGCGTAACGCCGCAGGCCTTGCTGGCGCTAACAGTACAGAGTTTGACAAGGATGCCAAGCATCCCGTGATCGCTTTGATTACGGAGTGGAAGGATGCGGATGGCTCGATCAAAGTGCGCGACGAAAAATCGGACATGGGCGGTACGATGCGCCTTGGCGCACAAAGTTCGGACGTTGCCAAGGACACACTGGCGCACTCGATTTATGGCGACGTAGTGACCGAGCGTCACCGTCATCGCTACGAGGCGAATGTGAATTATTTGGATCAGCTTCGCAAGGCCGGTTTGGTCATTTCAGCATTGACGCAGCGCGAGCAATTGACCGAAATTGTCGAGCTGCCAAAGAGTGTGCATCCATGGTTTATTGGCGTGCAGTTTCACCCCGAATTCAAATCCACGCCGTGGAATGGGCATCCGTTATTTAATGCTTATATTGCGGCGGCGCTGGAACAAAAATCAGGAACACTTCAATGAAACTCTGCGGCTTCGACATCGGCTTAGACCAGCCCTTCTTTTTAATCGCAGGCACTTGCTCGATTGAAGGACTGGAGATGTCGATCGACGTGGCTGGGAAGCTAAAAGAAATCACGAGCAGCCTTGGCATTCCGCTGATTTACAAAGGTTCGTTCGATAAAGCGAATCGCTCGTCAGGCAATACCAAACGCGGCGTAGGACTTGAGTCAGGCTTAAATATCCTTGCAGAAGTGCGCAAGCAAACAGGTTTGCCTGTGCTGACCGATGTGCATGAAATTGAGCACATTGCCGAAGTGGCAAGCGTGGTCGATGTGTTGCAAACGCCTGCGTTTTTATGTCGTCAAACCGATTTCATCCGTGCTGTGGCGCAATCAGGTAAACCCGTCAATATCAAAAAAGGGCAATTTCTTGCGCCTTGGGACATGAAGAACGTCATCGATAAAGCTCGGCAAGCCGCACTGGATATGGGCTTGCAGAGCGACAACTTTATGGCCTGCGAGCGCGGCGTGAGCTTTGGCTACAACAACTTGGTGGCGGATATGACCAGCCTTGCCGAGATGCGCCATACGGGCGCACCTGTGGTGTTTGACGTGACGCATTCGGTGCAAAAACCAGGTGGCCTAGGAGCCGTATCGGGCGGCGCTCGCGCGATGGTGCCCGTGCTAGCCCGCGCAGGTATTGGCGCGGGCGTGAGCGGTTTGTTTATGGAGACACACCCCAATCCTGCTGAGGCTTGGTCTGATGGCCCGAACGCTGTACCGCTTAAACATATGAAGGCACTCTTAGAGTCATTGGTAGATTTAGACCGAGTGGTAAAAAAACACGGTAAAAATGGATTTTTAGAAAACAACTTCGAAGCTTGATTTAGATATTTAAAGGAAGAAAAAATGAGTGCAATTGTTGACATCGTCGGACGTGAAATTTTGGATAGCCGCGGTAACCCCACGGTGGAGTGCGACGTGCTCTTGGAGAGCGGTGTGATGGGGCGTGCGGCGGTGCCGTCCGGCGCATCTACGGGTTCGCGCGAAGCGATTGAACTGCGCGACGGCGATAAGTCGCGCTACGGCGGTAAAGGCGTGCTCCGCGCGGTTGAATACATCAATACCGAAATCTCCGAAGCCGTGCTGGGACTCGATGCCAGTGAGCAAGCTTTTCTTGACCGCACTTTGATTGACCTTGACGGTACAGAAAACAAATCACGTCTTGGCGCAAACGCCACGCTGGCGGTCAGCATGGCCGTGGCTCGCGCAGCCGCCGAAGAAGCGGGCTTGCCGCTGTACCGCTACTTTGGCGGTTCGGGCGCGATGCAAATGCCTGTGCCCATGATGAACGTGATTAACGGTGGCGCACATGCCAACAACACGCTGGACTTGCAAGAGTTCATGATTATTCCTGTGGGCGCTCCGTCGTTCCGCGAGGCGGTTCGCTACGGCGCTGAAGTGTTCCATGCACTGAAAAAAATCATTGCCGACAAGGGCATGAGCATTGCGGTGGGCGACGAAGGCGGCTTTGCACCAAACGTGGCGAATCACGAAGAGGCAATTCAGCTCATCCTACAGGCCATATCTGACGCAGGCTACACAGCAGGCGAGCACATTGTGCTGGGACTTGATTGCGCCGCATCCGAGTTTTTTAAAGATGGCAAATACGAACTCAAAGCTGAAGGCTTATCGCTCACCGCGCAAGAGTGGACGGACATGCTCGCGACATGGGTGGATAAGTACCCCATCATCAGCATTGAAGACGCGATGGCCGAGGGCGATTGGGATGGCTGGAAGATCATTACGGATCGCCTAGCTAGCAAAGTGCAAATTGTGGGTGACGATTTGTTTGTGACCAACACCAAAATTTTGAAGGAAGGCATCGACAAAAAGATTGCCAATTCCATCCTCATCAAGATCAACCAAATCGGGACACTCACTGAAACCTTTGCCGCGATTGAAATGGCAAAACGTGCGGGTTATACGGCTGTTATTTCACATCGTTCGGGCGAAACCGAAGACTCCACAATTGCGGATATTGCCGTAGGTACAAACGCTGGGCAAATCAAAACGGGTTCGCTCTCGCGCTCAGACCGCATGGCGAAATACAACCAGCTTTTGCGCATAGAAGAGGACCTTGGCGATATCGCCAGCTATCCTGGCCGCGCGGCGTTTTATAACCTAAGATAAGCCCGCAAGCCTTATCCAATATGGCCTCCCGACTAGTTACTTACATCCTACTCGCGCTGCTTTTGGTATTTCAAGGGCAGCTCTGGATAGGCCGCGGTAGCGTGTTCCATGTACGGGATCTAGAGCGAAAATTAGCAGCGCAAGAACAAAAAAATACGCTCGCCAAAATCGAGAATGAACAGCTATTAGCCGATGTTCGAGATTTAAAGAATGGCATGGCGCTTGTCGAAGACCGTGCAAGATTTGAGCTGGGCATGGTCAAACCAAACGAAATTTTTGTTCAATATGCCAAGTGACCCTGCACCAGCGCAAGCGGCCCACAGTTGGCAAGCTTGGTGCGAGTGCTGCGATGACCCTGACAGCGAACGACGCTTATTTCAAGCTTTAAAAGAGAATCAAGCTTTTGACGGCACAACCGACTCGGCTGGCATAAACAGCATGGCCGCATCAACCACATCAAAACTATACGATTGACCGCAAAAGTCGCAATTGACTTGGATGCCCTCGCGCTCTTCAATCATGCGTTCGGCCTCGGACTGACCTAAACTTCGGATGGTATTGGCGACACGCTCTCGGCTGCAGGTGCATTGAAAGCGCGGCGCTGGATTGGCGGGCTCATAACGCGCAATGGGTTCTTGCCAAAATAGGCGGTGCAAGATGTCATCCACACTCAAGTTGAGCAATTCCTCGTTTTTAATCGAAGCCGTCAAAGTCGCAATGCGATTGAAGTCTTCGTTTTTGCCAATCGCGTCTTCGTTCTCGGTGCTAGTGAACGCACCTGCTAGATTATTTTCGCCTTTGATTGGCATGCGCTGAATCAAAATGCCAACGGACCTGTCCGCGTTTGCGGCCAATACCAGCTTGGTGTCCAGCTGTTCTGATTGCAGCATGTAGTGCTCTAAAACCGAAGCAAACGATTCAAGTGGCTCGCCGTCATCTCCGTATAGCGGCACGATGCTTTGGTAGGGCTGCTGGCCTTGAAATTTGACTTCGGGATCGAGCGTAATGGCGCAGCGGGCTTGGTTGCCAGTGTTCATGAGTTGGCTAAAGGATTCGTTGCCTGATACCTCATGCACGACCTTGGCGGTGGTGCGGAAGCTGAGATCGGATTTGACTTCGACCACCGCTAACTTGACGGGACTCCTGTCGCGCTTTTCACCACCCATGACTTGCAAAATCAGTGAGCCATTGAACTTGATATTGCTCTGCATCAGAACCGCCGCAGCCGTCATTTCGCCCAGCAAGTTTTGGACGATTTCAGGATACTGACCTGAGCCCGCCTCATCGCCTACATGGAGTTCTCGGCGACTCAGTATTTCTTGCCATGAATCGGTAAGGCGAACGATCGCGCCGCGAACGGGCAGACCTTCGAAGATGAATTTATGTAGTTCCGACATGTCGCTCTCGATTTCGATTTTTAATCACTTATCTTTTTAAGACCCTTGGCAAAGCGCGGGCCGTTAGCTTGGTAATGCTTCGCCGCACCGTGTAGCTTGGCAATTTGCTCATCCGTCATGGTACGCACTACGCGGGCAGGGCTGCCAATGATCAGTGAGCCATCAGGAAATTCTTTGCCCTCGGTCACCACGGAGCCAGCGCCCACTAAGCAGTTCTTGCCAATCTTGGCGTTGTTCAAAACAACGGCTTGAATGCCAATGAGTGAACCGTCACCAATGGTGCAGCCGTGCAGCATGACTTGGTGGCCAATCGTCACGTTGTCGCCAATGGTCAGCGGCACACCTTCGTCCGCGTGCAGCATGGATAAATCCTGCACATTACTGCCTTTGCCAATGCGGATGGTGTCCGAGTCGCCGCGGATCACCACGCCTGACCATACAGACGCGCCTTCGGCTAAGTGCACATCGCCAATCACTTCGGCGCTGGCGGCCACATAGACCGATTCGTGGATTTGCGGGACGAGATCGTCCAATTGATAGATGGCCATGTAAAAATCCTTGTATGTCCAGTGAAATTTCAAATACAACCAAAGATCATAACAACGCGAGTGTTTTTGTGCTTCGCACGGAGGCCAAAGCGAGAATAGACGCGAACGCCGCCCGCCCAAATCAACCAAAACTGGTGACTCATCTCGAAGTCCCCAAGCGCTCCATCCACACGCCGCTGGGTTTTGCGGCAATGGTGCACTCGATAGCGCATATTGAGTTCAACGCGATTCGTTTGGCGCTGGATGCCGTCTGGCGATTCGATGGCATGCCTGACAACTATTACGAAGACTGGCTACGCGTGGCCGATGAGGAAACCAAGCATTTCAATTTGTTAGAAGCGCTGCTTGTGGACTTGGGCTACACCTACGGCGACTTCACCGCGCACGATGGCCTGTGGCACATGTGCGAAATCACCAAGGACGATATCGTGGCACGTATGGCGCTGGTGCCACGAACCCTTGAGGCACGCGGCTTAGACGCCACGCCGCTGGTGCAAGCCAAGCTCAAACGCATGAAGTTGGCGGGTTTAGATGCGGCGCTTTTGGAGGATGCCAAGCGAATGGACGCTATTTTGGAGATCATCCTCTTCGACGAAATCGGACACGTGGCGATTGGCAATTATTGGTACCGCTGGCTGTGCACGCGCGAAGGGCTTGATCCGATTGCGCACTACAAAAAGCTGGCCTTAGAGTTTGATGCACCGCGCCTGAAGCCGCCGCTCAACATGGCGGCAAGGCTAAAAGCGGGTTTTGTGATGGAGGAGTTAGCGATTGCGTGATTTCATCGCACGCTCCACTTCGCGCTTGCCTTCGCGGTCTTTGATGACGTCACGCTTGTCATGCTCCGCCTTGCCTTTGGCGAGGCCAATTTCGCACTTAATCTTGCCATTTTTCCAGTGCATATTTAGCGCCACGAGTGTGTAGCCCTTCTGATCGGTTTTGCTGATCAGTTTTTTAATCTCTTCTTTTTTAAGTAAAAGCTTCTTACTGCGCAGATGGTTAGGGTTCACGTGGGTCGAGGCCGTATGCAGCGGATTGATTTGGCAACCCATCATGAATAGCTCGCCATTTCTGATTAAAACGAAACCGTCCGTAATCTGCACTTTCCCCATACGGGCGGCTTTCACTTCCCAGCCTTCAAGTACCATGCCAGCTTCAAACCGCTCTTCAATAAAATAGTTAAAGATCGCTTTTTTGTTATCAGCAATTTTGCCCAAAGGGGCTGTTTTTTTTGCAGGTGATGATGTGGGTTTTGTCGTTGCCATAAATTCTTGTCAGTTTTATTGATTCTATTGATAGATGAAATCCCTCCATAAGTCCGTCCTTATTTGGTATAGCCCCGAGCAAATGTTTGACGTGGTGACTGACGTGGCGCGCTATCACGAGTTTTTGCCGTGGTGCCATGAGTCTTCTGTGATGGAGCAATCGGCGCAGGGCATGAAAGCGAATATTGGGATGCAGCTAGCGGGTTTTAAACAAGGCTTCACCACCTATAACCAGCACATCAGGGCGGCGGATGGTGGCCTTGCGGTGCAGATGGAACTCATTGATGGTCCTTTCTCAAAACTAGGCGGCACATGGTCGTTTGATCCCATTCGCGGAAGCAGCACGCCAGCGTGCAAGGTCACGTTGGATCTCAGTTATGAGATTAAAAATGCGCTTTTGCAGATGGCGATTGGCAGCGCTTTTGACAAAATTGCTAGTTCACTTGTCGATGCGTTTATTGAACGAGCCAAGAAAATCTACGCATGAACATCGACATTTACTACTCCCCTGCCCAGCGCAAGATAGAGTGCTTGTCGGTGGACGTGCGGGGGGGGACTCTGCTCGGCAAGGCGCTTCCAGCAAGCGTTGCTGAGGCAGTGCTCTTGCAAGGCCTCACCTGCGCGGTCTGGGGACGAGCGGTTGGTTTGGACTACAAATTGCAACTGGGTGACCGCGTGGAGCTTGTGCGCGAGCTACGTGTCGATCCCATGACGGCTAGGCGAGAGCGCTTTAACAAGCAGGGTATTAAAAAAGCGGGATTGTTTAAAACCAAGCGCGAAGGCGCTAAGCAAGGCTATTGAATGAAGAAATACGATCTCATTATTTTCGATTGGGACGGCACA